>JAWLFD010000105.1:0-8084 GCA_041685745.1 Wenzhouxiangella sp. | reverse complement strand
GTTCGAGGCATGGTCGACTGATCCTCGTTTTACGATCCGCGACCGGCACGCGACGCGGCCGGTCGCGATCGTCTCGTCTCCCGTCTCCGCAAACTTCCCACGTTCCAGGTCAGGAAGAATGCCATGAGCAAAAAAATCCTCGTCGGGATCGACGGCTCGCCGCAGGGTGACAAGGCCTTCGCCTTCGCCCTGGATCTGGCCCGTCAGACTGACGGGGACCTTCTCTGCTGCGCCGTTGTCTACGGTGCCGAAATCGAGATGGCAGAAGCCAGCGAGCGCGAGGCCCTGGTCGCGCGACGTCGCCGGCGGATCAGCGAGCACCTGCGCAAACTCGCCGAAAGCGCCGTCGGCCAGGGTTCTGCCCCGATCCGGCACGTCCTGGAAGGCCATCCGGTCGAGCAATTGCTCGCCCTGGCCGATCGGGAACAAGTGGATCACATCGTCGTCGGTCACCGCAGCAAGGGACTGTTCGAGCGGCTGCTGATGGGCTCGGTGGCCAAACGGGTCGTCGACTTCGCCCGCTGCACCGTCACCGTCGTGCGCTGAGCGCCGGCCGGGCGCCACTCAACTGCTGTCGCGATAGCGCTGATAGAGAATGCGAACTCGGCGCACGTATTCCTGCGTTTCCGGGTACGGTGGAATCCCGCCATGCCGCCTGACGGCGTTTTCACCGGCGTTGTAGGCGGCAACCATGCGGGTGAAATCCTGCTCGAATTGCTCGGCCAGCCAGGCCAGGTAGGCCGCCCCGCCAGTGATATTGTCGACAGGATCAAAGGCATTGCCGACACCGAACCGGCGCGCGGTATCCGGCATGAGCTGCATCAGACCCTGCGCACCGGCGTGCGAGACGGCATCGGTTTCAAACCAGGATTCGGCGTGCATGACCGCGCGAATCAGCGCAGCCTCGACGCCGAAGACTTCGCTGGCCGCTTCGATTTCGGCCTCGAATCGATCCAGCAGCAGCGGCGTCCGCTCCCAGTCCACCCCGGTCCGACAAGTGCCGTAACAGCCGAGGTTGCGAACCCGGTAGCGGTTGGTGTCGGGCTTGCGATCAGTCAATACGGTGATGCCGTTCTCGTCCACGTAGGTGTAGATCTGGCCAAGCGCCGGCCCGGCCAGGATCGCCAGACTCAACAGAAAGACCACCAGAACCGCACGCATCTTGAGCATCTCGGCTAGAACCCGCCGGTCACCGATAGCCCGCCGTCGGCCGTGATCACCTGCCCGGACAGCCAACCCGAATCCGGACCGCAAAGGAAAGCGATGACGCGGGCGATATCGGCCGGCTCGGCCAGACGCTTGAGCGGCGTGGTCGTCTCGAAGTAACGGACCATGCGCTCGTCGGCCAGCAGGGCGCGCGCGAAATCGGTCTTGACCAGGCCCGGCGCGACGGCGTTGACCCGAATGCCGTCTCCGCCCAGTTCCAGCGCCAGATTCCGGACCAGCTGGTTCTCGGCCGCCTTGGACATCCCGTAGACGCCGATCTGGCGGTTGCCGAACAGGCCGGCAATGGAAGATACCAGCACCACCGCGCCGTTTCCGGCCTGCTTCAGATGCGCTCGCGCGCAGTGCGCCAGCCGCATGGCGCTGTAGACGTTGTTGCCCATGATCAGGTCGAAGGCCTTGCGGTCGACCTGGTCGGACGACCCGTACACCGGATTGCTGGCCGCGTTCATGACCACCGCATCCAGCCGCCCGAAGCGCTCGACCGTACCGGTGACCAGCTGCTCGAGCTGGTCTTCATGACCGATGTGGCAAGCGATGGCATGCGCCTGACCGCCGCCAGCGCGGATCGCCTCGGCCACCGGTTCGCAGCTGTCGGGCGATCGGCTGGACACCACGACCCGATAGCCGCGCGCGGCCATCAACTCCGCCGCCGCCCTGCCGATGCCGCGGCTGGATCCGGTAATGACAACGACGGGTTCGCTCACGATTTTTCCCTCATTTTCGATCGGTCGATGGTACGCGCAACGCCGAATGGCTCAGGCCAGCGTGCGCAGCGCGGGGTCTTCGAGGTGGGCCACGCAGTTGACCCGGCACGCTCGCCAGCCGCCCTTCCGGTCCAGTTCCAGTTCCGTTACCGAAGCATTGTACAGGCTGACGTTGAGCCGTCGCTGCCAGTCCAGATCGTACCCGCACAAAGAAGCGGCCAGCGTGCTGATCACGCCGGCCGAGGTCACCACGACCACCGACTCGCCGCGACCCAGTCGAGACCTCCAGCCGGCGCTGGGCAGCTGCACGCGCTGGTGAAACGCCTGCCAGGAGCCGTTGCAGGGATCCTCGAGTTCGGCGCGTTGCCAGCGATCCAGCACCTCCGGGAACCAGTTCAGGAATGCATCGAGATACCCGACCGGATCGCTCAGGGCTTGCTCCGGCGGCCGCACCAGTCCCAGGGCATCGGCCTGCGCCAGGGCATGCGCAATCATCCGGTCGACGCGATATTCATTCAGGCAGGGATCGATGAAGACCACGCCGGGGGCGGAAAGCGCAGCCAGGGTCTGGCGCTGACGACGCAGGGAACCAGTCCATGCCGGCCACCGCCCGACCAACTCATCGGCGACCCGCTGCCCCAACCGAATCGCCTGGTTTCGACCCAGCTCCGAGAGCCGATCGTAATCGGCCGTGCCCAGCATCCCCTGGGCGTGACGCAGCAGCAAAAGGCGCCCCGCCCGGCCACGGCGCTGGTCCAGAGCTGGGGCGGGCTGGTCAGATCGAACAGCTGCCACCGCGTCGGGCCAGGTACTGCTGGTGATATTCCTCGGCTTCCCAGAACGTATCCGCGGGCTCGATGCGAGTGGCGATCGGACCGGGAAAACGTCCCGAGGCGTCCATCTCGGCGCGGATCTGTTCGGCCATCTCGCGCTGCTGCTCGTCGTGGAAAAAGATGACCGAGCGGTACTGGGTGCCGGAATCCGGACCCTGACGGTTCACCTGGGTCGGGTCGTGCATGGAAAAGAAGGCGCGCACCAGGCGCTCATAGCCAGCCTGATCGGGGTCGAACTCGACCTGGACGACCTCGACATGACCGGTCCGATCGGTGCAGACCTGTTCATAACTGGGCCGGTCGACGTGTCCGCCCATGTAGCCGACGCGTGCGCCACGGACTCCCGGAACCTGCCGAAAGCGCGCTTCCACGCCCCAGAAACAGCCGGCCCCGAAGGTTGCTTTGCTGGTCATCTCTGCATTCCTGCCTGACGAAAAGATCGCAATGGTACCCGAGCCCGTCCCCGGATCGTGCGAAGATTCACGCCATGAGCGAGACCTTTTTGTGGCACGACTACGAGACCTTCGGTGCCGACACCCGGCGCGATCGACCGGCCCAGTTCGCCGCCGTGCGGACCGATGCTGCCCTCGAGCCGGTCGGTGAACCGCTGGTCCTCTACTGCCGGCCTGCCGATGATGTCCTGCCCCACCCCGACGCCTGCCTGATCACCGGGATCACGCCCCAGCAGGCGCGCGCTGAGGGGCTGCCGGAAAACGAGTTTGCCGCCGCGATCGCCGAGGTCATGGAGCGACCCGGCACCTGCAGCGTGGGCTTCAACAATTTCCGCTTCGACGACGAGGTCACCCGCCACCTGTTCTGGCGCAACTTCTTCGATCCGTACGCGCGCGAATATGCCAACGGCAACAGCCGCTTCGACCTCATCGACCTGACCCGAATGACCCGGGCGCTGCGGCCGGACGGTCTGAACTGGCCCGACCGCGATGACGGAACACCAAGCTTCCGGCTCGAACACCTGGCCGCCGCCAACGGGCTGGATACCCGCCGAGCCCACGACGCGCTGGCCGATGTCGAGGCCACGCTGGGATTGGCCCGATTGATTCGCGGCGCCCAGCCCAGGCTGTGGAACTGGGCCCTGCAGCTGCGCCAGCGCCACGTCGCCAGCGGCCTGCTCGAGTCCGGAAAGCCGCTGCTGCACAGCAGCGCCCGCCTGCCGGCGCGCTGGTGCGCAACCGCCCCGGTGCTGCCGCTGGCCGGCCATCCATCGATTCGCTCGCAGTGGCTGGTCTGGAATCTGCGCGAACACCCGGGGCCTTACCTGGATCTGGCTGAAGAGCAGCTGGCGGATTTGTTGTGGACGCCGGCGGCCGACCTGCCCGATGGCCGGGAGCGCCTGCCGGTCAAGCTGGTGCGGGTCAACCGCTGTCCGATGCTCGCACCGATGACGGTCCTCGATGAAGCGGCGGCAAGCCGCCTGGCCATCGATCCCCGCCAGACCGAGAAACACGCTCGCCTGCTCTCGGACGCGCCCGAATTCATCCGGCGACTGCAGGCGCTGTTCGATCAGCCGGCAACGCCGGCCGCGGACCCGGAACTGGCGCTGTACGGCGGATTCGTGCCGAAGGCCGATCTCGTCCTTCGCGACCGCATTCGGACCATGACCGTCGAGCAGCTGTCCGCCCTGGCCGAACCGTTTCGCGATGAGCGGCTCAACGAACTGCTGTTCCGGTACCGGGCTCGCCTGTGGCCGGACCGTCTCGACGACGAAGAGCGAATCCGCTGGAAACGCTACTGCCGTCGGCGCCTTGTCGACGACCCGGAACTGGCCGTCCTGCGCATCGATGACTACCGTGCACGTCTCCAGACGCTGATGGGCGAACCTTCGATCCAGCGCGAGATCCTGGAAGCGCTGGCGCGGTGGCCCGAAGAGATCGGCCTGGGACGGCTCGAGAACCAACTTTCAAGCACTTGACACGCATTGATCAAGTAGACACTACGGTTGTTATACACAACTCCCTGATTTTTATTTTGACGTTTTCATGACACGCGCTTGAACTGCCAGATACCAACATTACAATCCCAACCACTTGTTACTACTATCTTTTTTTATTCTGTATAAAATATGCCCAAAGCGGAGAGCGGGCATGAGACCCGAAGATGGCACGGCTTTGCCCACAGAGTTGTCCACAGCTTGTGTGGATAACCGCCCTCAGCAGGCGGAACCGGCCATGACGAGCCCGTCCAGGGGCAGCTGCGGACTGCTCCAGTCCACCGTTTCGGCGGCCCTGGCCGCCAGCGACTGCTTGAGGGAGCCCTGCAGCAGCCGATCGCTGCGCGGAGAAACGAACTCGATCACGCCACCGTCATCGAAACGCATCATCAAGACGATCGGAGGCTCTCCGGTCCGTCCCGGGCGCGCAATCACGCCGGCAACGGTCCGGCCAACGATCTGATCCCGAAATTCCGTCGGGCTGGGATACTGGCTCACGGCAAATCTCCTACAGGTTGTTGCTGAGTTCACCGGTATTCCAGCATGCCGATTTCTCAAAAGCTGAGAAGCGATTCGAACCGTCATCGGGGCATATATTTCGCACGAACCGGCGGGGGCTTTCGCCGATGTGAAGCCCGGGATGGTTTTTCTAAGCTGTTGCCAACGTCGGACGTGTCGTCCGGCGGATATCGAAAGACCTTCTCAAAAACAGGAGATTTGAAATGATCAAGAAAACCATTGCTGCTTTGCTCGTCACTCTGGCCCTGACCGGCCTGGCCATGGCCGAAGAGATGAGCGTCAACGTCAACACCGCCACCGCCGAGCAACTGGCCGAAGCCCTCACCGGCATCGGCGAGGCCAAGGCCGAAGCCATTGTCGACTACCGCGAAGAGCACGGCCCGTTCCAGCACGCCGATGAACTGGTCAACGTGCGCGGTATCGGCCTGGCCACGCTGGATCGCAATCGCGAGCGCATCGAGGTCGAAGAACCCTCGCGCGACTAGCGAAGGCCCTTCACGGTGCTGAAAGACAGGCCGCCGGCCGCTGCGATCCGGCGGCCTGTCGCCGTCGGCCTAGTGGGCCACTAGGAGCCGAGGTCCGACGGCCCGATGCCGCCGCTGCCCCGGTAACGACGCTCTCCCGCCTCGATGCGCACGTCCAGGCGATTTTCCGGTGGCGGCAACGGGCAGGTGGTGTAGGCATTGAAAGCGCAGGGCGGGTTGTAGCTGCGGTTGAAGTCCAGCACCACCCGGCCGTCTTCAGGCAGGGAAGAATACAGGAAGCGGCCCAGCCCATAGGTCTCCCGGCCCGAGGTCCGATCTGCCAGGATGAAGAACAACTGATCCTCGGCGGCCAGGGCTTCGAGCGCGAACTGCCGCCCATCGACGTCGAAAACCGCCCGGCCGGGGTTGTCCTGGTCGCGCAACTCTCCGAGCACGTCGGCAATCGGGATCGTCGAGCCCTGCGGATGGGCCTCCCAACGCGCTTCGATGCGCCAGGCCGGATCAAAGTCGAAATGATCCAGACCGACGAAGTTCCGGCGCGTTTCAGCCTCGCTGTCGCGGGCGCGCAGGACCAGCCGATCGCCGCGGCTGGCCATTTCAAACCAGCCGGTGCCGGCACTTAGGCGGGTCGCCGGCTGCTCGCCGGCTATCGTCAACTCGATGGCCGAATCCAGCACCTGCCCGTCGGCGGAGATCGCCGCGCCGGGTTCGGGCTTGAAACGGGCCGTTTTTCCCTGAAGCGTCAGCGTGCCCCAGCGATCGGGCCCGGAAATCAGTTGAACGTCGCTGCCTTCGCCGCTTCCGACCGACCACGCGCCGTCGCCGAGAAACTCCAGCGCCACCAGACTCAGCCAGCCATAAGGCGCGACCAGCCGCTCCAGTCGCTGCTCGCGCCATTCCATGGCTTCGGCCTCCCAGCGGGCAGCCGGATCATCGGCCTTGACCAGGGCAGCCGCCAGGATCAGCAACGGCAGCAGCAAGAAGCCCCTGGCCGGAATCGCTCGATTACGTTCTTCCATAAATATCCTCCAGACGCTCGATATCGTCTTCGCCAAAATAGCTGCCGGTCTGCACCTCGATGATATGGACGTTCACCTCGCCATGGTTTTCCAGGCGGTGCAGCTGGCCGGCCTGGATCTGAGTGGCCTCGCCCGGCCTCAACCGGAACTCCCGTTCGTCGATTCGCACGCTGGCCTCACCGGAGATGACCGTCCAATGCTCGCTTCGCTTGCGATGACGCTGCAGCGACAACACGCCGCCGGGACGCACGACCAGGCGCTTGACCTTGCAGTCCTCCGCGTCCTCGAGCACGGTGTAGCTCCCCCAGGGTCGATGCACCGTGCGGTGGTGAATCGCCGAGTCGTGATCGGTGCGCCTCAGTTCGTCAACCACCGCCTTGACGTCCTGGGCCCGGTCGCGGCTGGCGACCAGCACCGCGTCACCGGTATCGACGATCACCAGGTTGTCCACTCCCACCGCCGCCACCAGGCGCTGCTCGCCCTGGACGAAGGTGTTGCGCGAGTCCACCAGCACGGCTTCACCGCGCACCCGGTTGCCGAGGGCGTCGCTTTCGTAGAGTTCGCTGATGGCCTGCCACGAACCGATGTCGCTCCAGCCGCAGGAAACCGGCACGACTGCTCGTCGCTGCGCCTTTTCCATGACCGCGAAGTCGATCGAATCGGCGCGCACGGCGGCGAAGGACTCCGGGGCCAGCTCTACCGGCTCGGCGTCCGTCGCGCTTTCCTGCCAGACCTCGGCGACACCGCGACTGATGTCGGGAACATGCTCTTCCAGTGCGGCGAGAATCGCCCCGGCACGGAAGCAGAACATGCCCCCGTTCCACAGGTACTGCCCGGACTCGTAGTAACGCTGTGCCGTCTGCGCATCCGGTTTCTCGACGAACGCGGAAATCTCGCGCCCGCCCGCGAGCGTCTTCCCGGCGCGAATGTAGCCGTAGCCGGTTTCGGCATGGGTCGGGTTGATGCCCAGGCAGGTCAACCAGTCCTCGCCGGCCAGCTCCGCTGCCAGCGAAACCGCCTGCTCGAAGGCGGCGTGGTCGCGGATCAGATGGTCGGCCGGCAGCACCAGCATCAGGGCATCCGGGCCGAAGCGGTCGCACACCCAGTGCGCCGCCGCGGCGATCGCCGGCGCCGTGTTGCGACCCGACGGCTCGAGCAGAAAATGGTGCTCTCCTTCCGGCGCTGCCTCGCGGTACAGATCGCGGGTCAGAAAGTAGTAGTCACGACCGGTCACCGTGAGCGACACCCCTTCGGACGCCACTTTCAGCGCGCGCCGGATCGTGCTGGAGGCCAGGGTCTGACCGTCGGCCAGGCGCATGAAGGGCTTGGGGTGGGCTTTTCGCGAAACC
>JAWLFD010000104.1:0-8159 GCA_041685745.1 Wenzhouxiangella sp. | reverse complement strand
CCGTTGCGCGCTTGCACATCGCCGCCGATGGCGACGCTCTCGGCCACGTCGATCCTGCCGTTGCGGGTCTCGACCGTTCCGGAAACGGCGCTGTCGCGTCCCAGCCTGATACCGCCGTTGCGCGTTTCCAGATCGGCGACGGTGCTCCCCGGTCCGATGTTGATGGAGCCGTTGCGGCTCTCCACGCTGCCGAGCCGGCCGTCGGCACCGGTCGTCACGCTGCCGTTGCGGGTCTGAATATCGCCGGCCGACACCCGTTGTCCGATGCGCACGCTGCCGTTGCGGGCGCTGATGTCGCCGTCGACGCGGGCATCGTCGCCGACTTCCACGGCGCCGTTGCGGGCCTGGACGGGGCCTTCGTGAACCGCGCCGGCGGCGATCCGGCTCGGGGTTTCGGCCAGGGCCGGCAGCTGCACCAGCATGCCCAGCACCAGCACAGCAACGGCCAGCGGTCGAACCATGGACGGGTTCATGCGTGTTTCGCTCCCGGGGTGTGTGACTTGCGAACAAGCATATCCGCGCGGGCCCCGCCCGTGCGCCTGCCAGAAGTCAGGGTGAAGAAAGTCATGGCCGCCTCTGCGGCCGGTCAGTCCGCGATCCAGCGCAGGACGATTTCCGCGGTGTCCGGGTGGGTGGGCAGATCCAGATGACCAATGCCCTGAAGCGTGGCTTGTGCATCGGGCGACAGCGGGAGATGGCGGTCGGGATCGTCGTGCCGTCCCAGCGCGCTGGCCAGCGGGACCAGGCCGTCGCCGAGCAGGCGCGAGCGCAGTTCCGCGTCAGTTTCACCGAGGCAGGCGCCGAGGGCATGGAACTGGACGCCGTCGAGCCGTTTGCGCGGCTGGCGCTGATCCCGAGTGGCGCCGAAACGGCCGGCGTTCTGCCAGTCGGCGTCGAGGAGATTGCCGTGGCGCAAGTCGGTGATCCCGGCTGAGCGGATTGCACCCAGCTGGGTGAAGGGTCGACTGAACGGGGTCAAGGCCAGCGTCCGGTCGACCAGGTGACCGATGCGCTCCAGCGGTGCGCCGTGATGCGGCGAGGCCAGGGTGATCAGGCGGCGCGTTCTGGTGATCCAGCGGTGGCCCAGGTCCTCGGCCTGGTGGCAGGCGCTGCAGGCGACCAGTCCGCCCATGCTGTGACCGATCAGGACCAGTTCGTCGACCGGCCCCGGCCAGGCCTGGATCAGCGCTTCGAGCCGGGCGGCGAAATCCCGGCCGTTGTGCGAGATGCGACGACCGCTGTTGTAGTAAAGGTGCAGGGGCAGATAGCCCGCGTTTTCGAACACGGCCCGGGGCAGGTCCATTCGGTCCGCGGCATCGGCGTCAGGCGTCCAGTGATGGTCGCTCATGCACAGCCCGTGCAGGAAGATCGCGATTCTGGGGCTGGCCTGCGGCAGCTGCGCGGCCAGCTGCTCACGCTCCAGCACCAGCGACTGCCCGCCGTAGCGCAGAACCATTTCCAGGGCCAGCGGATTGCCGCTAGCCTCCAGGTGATCACCGAGCACGCCGTTGAGCACGGCCAGAGCGCGGTCGCGCTGCAGGGTCGATGGCGCTTGCGGCAGCCGCGGCACGATCTGGCGAAACGCCAGGTCGGTGGTGCTGCCGACCAGTCCGGTAATACCGTGAATGGACCGGTACACCAGGCCGGTGATGCCGCGCGTGCGGCCGTCTTTGGACGGCAGGCTCGGTCCGGAGACCCGACCGATGGCGTAGTGCAACTGCTCGACCAGCGAAGTCGTGCCGAGCACGCCGTCGACGGCCAGCCGGCTCAAGCCGTGCAGGTCGGCGGGATGGAAATGACTCATTCGAGGGGATCCTTGAGCGCGCGCGCGAGGTCTTCGGGAATTTCGAGCTCTGGGCGCTCGTTCTTCAGCGTCTCAAGTTGCTCTCGTGCCGCTTTGAGCTCGCCGGCGGCGATCAGTTCCCGGATTTCGAGCAGTTGCCGGGCCGCCGCGTCGGGCGCGGTCTCGGCCAGCTCGGCCATGAACGCGCTTTCGGCTTCGGCTTGCGGGGCGCGAGCGGCTCCGGCCTGCGGTTCGGCGGCCGAGCGCGCGGGCCTCGGCGCCGAGCGCAGGGCAGGCGCGGCGTCATCGCTGACGCCAGGCGCTGGCGGTGCCGTTGGCGCCATGTCCGGCGCCGGCGGTGTCTGCTGGACGATGAGCCCCACCGCCAGCACCAGCGCACCGGCGCTCGCCAGTCCGGCAATCCAGGGTGCGGGTCGTCGCGGCCGGGATCGTGCCAGGGCCTGGTCGGCCCGCGCCCGGATCATCCGGTCGAGGCCGGCGTCCGGTTCGGCTTGACCGTGCGCTCGGTACTGCGCTTCGAGTTCGGCGCCGGGCGCGCGTTTTCGCTGCTCGCTCATGGCCCAGCCGCCTCCGCTCCGGGCGCGAGCAGGCCGCGCAGACGCTTGACCGCGTAGCGCAAGCGGCTCTTGACGGTCTCTCGCCCGACGCCGCTGCGCGCGGCGATGTCGGCCAGCGACAGGCCGGCTTCCTGCTGCAGGAGAAAGGCTTCGCGCTGTTCGGTCGACAGCTGCATCAGGGCCTCGCGCAGTTGATGAGCCTGCTGCTGGCGTGCATTCGACGATTCCGGCTGTTGCTCGGCCGGCGCCGCCAGCGTCCGTTCGTCGAACTCGCTGCCGCTTCCTTGCCGCTCGAGCGCGCGCCAGTGATCGACCAGGCGGTTGTGGGCGATGCGGAAGGCGTAGCGCTTGAATCCGCGGTCCTTTCGGAACCGCGTTCGGGCATCGATGATGCGCGACCAGACATCCTGGTACAGGTCATCGGCACTCGCCCGGTCGCCCAGGGCATGGAACAGGTAGCGATACAGCGGTTGGCGATAGCGTTCATACAGCACCTCGAAAGCGCGCGCCTCGCCTCGGGCATAGGCCAGCATCAGGTCGTCGTCGGAGCGCGCGTCGTTCATCGGACAAGACTAACCAATCCCGGCCGGTCGCGTCGGCGCCGCCGGAATCCGGTTCGAAGCCGCCCCGCGGGCGGCCCCGAACCCCGGCCGGTTGCTCACCGCTGCGCCACCGCCAGGCTTTCGGCCAGGCGGACCAGCTGCAGGAATTCGCCGCGGTAGCCGTACGTATCGCTGCCGCGGGCCCGGCTGGCCAGGGCGTGGATGTCGGCCATGCTGAATCGCTCCAGGTGTTCGCCGCCGCGCAGGTGCTGGCCGAAGGCGGCCACGGCGGCGGCGAAGGCCAGGTTGTCGCTCGCGGCCGGGTTGTCGGTCGACGGCACGGGCGTTTCGAGCAGCTGGCTGGCCGATTCGCCGGGCGTCTTGTAGCGCAGCCGCACGAAGGCCAGTTCATCGCCGTGGGCGCGGTCGGGCGCGGCAGCCCGTTCACCGTAGCGCAGCGGTTCGATTCTCTCGCCGCCGCTGCCGATCAGCGCGACCTCGTAGAGCGCGGTGACCGTGTGCCCGGCGCCGATATCGCCGGCATCGACGGCGTCGTTGTTGAAGTCCTCGCGCTCGAGCTGGCGGTTTTCGTAGCCGATCAGGCGGTACTCGGCGACCACGGCAGGATTGAACTCGACCTGGATCTTGACGTCGCTGGCGATCGTCATCAGGGTGGAATGGCGCTCCTCGACCAGCACCTTGCGGGCCTCGCTGAGGGTGTCGATGTAGGCGCTGTTGCCGTCGCCGGCGGCGGCCAGCTGGTCCATCAGGTAGTCGTTGTAGTTGCCGCCGCCGACGCCGAGCGTGGTCAGGCTGATGCCGGACTCGCGCTGCTGGCGAACCAGGTCGAGCAGTGCCTCCTGATCGACCATGCCGACGTTGAAATCGCCGTCGGTGGCCAGGATCACGCGGTTGATGCCGCCTTCGATAAAGCCCTGGCGAGCCTGGGCGTAGGCCATGCGGAGGCCGTCACCGCCGTTGGTCGAGCCGCCGGCCTGGAGCTGGTCCAGCGCGGCCATGATGGTCGCGGTCTGGTCGCCGGCGGTGGATTCAAGCACCACGCCGGTCCGGGCGGCGTAGACCACCAGAGCGATCCGGTCTTGCGCTCCGAGCTGGCGGGCGAGCAGCTTCAGGCCGTTGACCACCAGCGGCAGCCGGTCGGGTCCGTTCATCGAGCCGGACACATCGACCAGAAAGACCAGGTTGGCCGGCGGCACCTCCTCGGCTGCGGGTTGGTAGCCGCGAATGCCGATCTGCACCAGCCGGGTGCTGGCATTCCAGGGCGTCGTGGCCTGCTCGACGTGGACGCTGAACGGGGCCCGACGCGGGTCCGGCAACGGGTAGTCGTAGCCGAAGTAGTTGATCAGTTCTTCCACGCGCACCGCGTCGCTCGGCGGCAGGCGGCCGCTCTGGAGCATCCGGCGAACATTGGCGTAGCTGCCGGTGTCGACGTCGATGCTGAAGGTCGAGACCGGATCTTCGGCGGCCCGACGGATCGGGTTTTCGTCGAAATGCTGGTAGCGGTCGCGATTCCGGGGGTGCGGCCCGTACCCCGGGTGCGACAGGACATGGCCGGCGTGGGCCGCGTCGCTGAGCGCCATGCGCGGGGAGAGGGCGATCTGTTCCGATGCCACGGTGACTTCGGGTGCGGGCAGCGGGTGCACGACAGCCGGCTTGTCGGCGTCTATGGCGATTTCCCGGTCGGTTTCCGGGGCGCTGCAGCCGACCGCGTTCAGGATGGCGGCCAGGCCTATTGCCAGGACAGGTTTTTTGCTTTTCATGGGTCAGACTCCTTGCGGTGTGATCGAGCGTTCACCACAAACAACGTCCGGACCGGCGAAACGGGGTTAAGCCGTCGATGTTGTTTCCGTTTGGCGCCCCGTATACTAGAAATATCGACTTGCCTGAAGGAATTTCCCCATGACCAACGTGTGCAGACTGGCTCTGGTTTTTGCTGTCAGTGCGCTGGCCGCCTGCGGCCCCGGTGACGCGCCCGAAAACGACCGCGAAGCCGAGACGGCCTCGCAAGCCGAGCCCGAGGGGCTGGTGGTCGGCGGCCAGCTGTACTATCTCGAACGCATTGCGCTGACGCCCGACAGCGTGGCGGTGGTTGAAATCCGCGACGGTCAGGGTCCGGGCGCGCAGTTGCTGGCCCAATCTCGAGAGGAGCTGGGTAACCGCCAGGTGCCGATCGGCTTCGAGCTGCAGGTCGAGTCTGAGGCGGTCGAGGCGTCGGACGCACTGGTGCTTCAGGCCGGGATCGTTTCCAGCCCGGGGCCGCTGCGCGTCACCGAGCCGGTCACCATCGAGCAGCGCTCCGGCGAACTCGATGTGGGCCAGCTGCGGCTCAACCCGGTGCCCCAGATCGCCTTTGGCGTGCCTTACCAATGCGCCGGGCGCAGCGTGGTGGTCGGGCGGCTGGGTGAGCAGGACTGGCTGGTTGTCGACAACCAGGTCTTTGCCCTGAGCGCGCAGCCAGCCGCGTCCGGGGCGCGCTACGTTGCCGTGGACGACAGCGACACCGAGTTCTGGAGCAAGGGCGACGAGGCGACGGTGCGCGTGCGCGGCGAGACGCTGCCGACCTGCACCCGGGTCGTTGCCCCGGAGCTGCCGTTGACCGCCCGCGGCCAGGAGCCGGGCTGGCACCTTCGGATCGATGAAGAAGCGATCGTGCTGCGTGCCCAGTACGGCGAGCAGCAGCTCGACTTTCCGCCGGCATCTCCGCAGATCAGCGCCGCCGGTTTTCGCTACGAAACCGAAACCGAAGACCACCGCCTGACCGTGCTGGTCGATCGCCAGGCCTGCTCCGATACCATGGCTGACCTGGTCTATCCCTACCGCTTTCGCTACACCCTTGACGGTGTCGCCGAGTTGGGCTGCGGCGGTGATCCTGGTGAGGTGCTGATGGGGGGCGAGTGGCGGATCGAGCGGATCGGCGACGAGCCGGTGGTCGCCGGTACCGAGCCGACGATCGAATTCCTGTCCCTGGACGGCGAGCAGCGCTTTGCCGGCCGCGCCTCGTGCAATCGCTACATGGGCGGCTTCAACGTGACCGGCGAGGGCCTTGAGCTCACGCCGGCGGCCAGCACCCTGATGGCGTGCCCCGACGAGGCCCAGGCCCTTCAGGAACGGCGCCTGCTCGCCCTGCTTGGCGAGGTCTACGGGTTCGGTGTCGATGAAAGCGGCCGCTTGCTGCTGCGCGCGGGCGGCGGCGATATCGTGGCCACCCGCTGACAGCAGCGCCCGCTGCCCGGCCTGCCTGCGCGCCTACTCGTCGAGCAGGTCGGGTTGCCGGCTGCTTTCCGGAGGATCGAACAGCCGCACTTTCTTGCCGCCGTGAAAGACCAGCTTGAATTCGCGCCGGCTGACCGGGACGTAGCGCTCGTTGCCGCCGATCTCGACCTGGGCGCCTTCGGTGGCGGCGTAGCCGTGCTCGTCGACGCGCACCACCATGGTCGCCTTGGTGCCGGTATGGCAGATGGTCTTGAGTTCCTTGAGTTCGTCGGCCCAGGCCAGCAGGTAGCGGCTGCCCTCGAACAGCTCGCCGCGAAAGTCGGTTCTCAGGCCGAAAGCGAGCACCGGGATCTTGAGCTCGTCGACGATTTCGCTCAAGCCGTAGACCTGGTCGCGGCTGAAGAACTGCGATTCGTCGGTGAGCACGCAGTGAATGTTGCCGTCTGCCAGTTCCTGCCTGACCAGCGCAAACGGGTCGTCGTCCGGCCCCACGGCCAGCGCCGGGGCCTGGATGCCGACCCTTGAGCGGATCACGCCGTGGCCGGCGCGGCTGTCGATGGCCGGGCTGAGCAGCAGCGCCCGCATGCCGCGCTCGGAGTAGTTGTAGGCCGACTGCAGCAGGACCGTGGTCTTGCCTGCGTTCATGGTCGAGTAGTAGAAATACAGCTTGGCCATGGTCAGGCCCGTCGATCAGCGGCGCGGGGTGTCGGTGCGCACGTCCAGCCACAGCACGCTGCGCTCGGGATGGTCGGCAATCCATTCGCGCAGGACTTCGGCCACCTGGTCGCATTCGTCACAGTCGAGCCGGCGGTAGAGGGCAAGGGTGACGTCGGCGAGCGGCAGATCCTCGATCGTGATGGGCTCGCCTTCCGGCGTCCGGGTCCGCTCGAGCAGCCGATCCAGGCGGACCATGGAGCGTTCGCCGCGGTTGGACTCGATGATCATTTCCAGCTCGCGCAGGAACCCGGGCCGGTAGCCGCCGAGGTGAAAGGCGGACGAGAGCTCGGCGTGGTAGACGTAGAGCTGCGGCACGCGAACCACGATGCCGTCGGTCTTGGCGGCGGTGCGCAGGTTGCCGACCACGCGCTGTTGCTGGGCCATGACCTCGTAGCGCTGGAAAAGCTCGATTTTTTCGAGTTCGGCGGCAGCCGAGAGCGGCAGCGCGCCGGCGCAGAGCAGGAGGATAGCGATTCGGATCATACGGGCAGTATATCGTCTGGGCTGTGGGTGACCGGTGCCCGATCGGCTACAATCTCGCGCCCCGGCTTTGCCCGCAGTGATTCCATGATCCGGCTCAATCCCCAGCAAAAGGCAGCGGTCACCCACCTGGATTCGCCCCTGCTGGTGCTGGCTGGCGCCGGCTCGGGCAAGACCCGGGTGATCACCGAAAAGATCGCCTGGCTGATCGACCGCGGCCATTACCCGCCCGACCGGATCGCCGCGATCACCTTCACCAACAAGGCCGCGCGCGAGATGAAAACGCGCGTCGGCTCGCGCCTCAAGCGCGGCCGGGCCGAGGGTCTGACGATCTGCACCTTCCACTCGCTGGGCTGGCGCATCCTGCGCGAGGAGCCCGAGGCCGGCGGCCGGCGCAAGGGCTTGAGCATTCTCGACCAGCACAGCGCCGCCGATCTGGTGCGCGAACTGCTGCCGCCGGGGGCGAAAAACGACATGGTCTACGCGGTCCAGGCCGGCATCGGCCGCTACAAGGATGCCGGCATCGAGCCGGCAGCCGCGCTGGCCCGCGCCGAGGACGACAACGACGCCCGCGCCGCCGGCCTGTACCGGGAATACTGCGATCGTCTCACGGCGCTCAACGCGGTCGATTTCGACGACCTGATTGCGCTGACGGCCAAGCTTCTGGCCGACCCGGTCGTCCGGACCCGCTGGCGCCGGCGCCTGGCCTATCTGCTGGTCGATGAATACCAGGACACCAGCGCCGCCCAGTACCGGCTGCTGCAGCAGCTGGTCGGCGACCTCGGCGCGTTCACCGCCGTAGGCGACGACGACCAGTCGATCTAC
>JAWLFD010000103.1:0-8161 GCA_041685745.1 Wenzhouxiangella sp. | reverse complement strand
GGCCAGACGCCCAGCCTGCCGGTGCCGATGATGAACATCGTCAACGGCGGCGCCCATGCCGACAACCGGGTCGATATCCAGGAGTTCATGATCATGCCGGTGGGCGTGGGCGACTTCCCCGCCGCGCTGCAGGCCGGTACCGAGATTTTCCATGCCCTGAAAGCCATCCTGCGCGAGCGCGGGCTCAACACCGCCGTCGGCGACGAGGGCGGGTTTGCGCCGGACCTGGGCTCTAACGAAGAGGCGCTGGCGCTGTTGATGAACGCCATCGAGCAGGCCGGCTATCGCCCCGGCAAGGAAATCGCCCTGGCCCTGGACGTGGCTTCCAGCGAATTCTTCCGCGACGGGCGCTACTGTCTGGCGTCGGAAGGCCGCGACTTCGACAGCGCCGGTTTCGTGGATTACCTGGCCGGCCTGGCCGAGCGCTATCCCATCGTCTCGATCGAAGACGGCATGGACGAAAACGACTGGCCCGGCTGGCAGCTGCTGACCGAGCGCTTGGGGAAAAAGGTCCAGCTGGTCGGCGACGACCTGTTCGTGACCAATCCCGCCATTCTCGCCCGCGGCATCGACGAGCAAACCGCCAACGCCATCCTCATCAAGCCCAACCAGATCGGCACGCTGACCGAGACCCTGGAAGCCGTCGACATGGCGCGCAAGGCCGGTTACGGCACCATCATCTCGCACCGCTCGGGCGAGACCGAGGACGTTACCATCGCAGACATCGCGGTGGCCACCGGCGCCGGCCAGATCAAGACCGGCTCGCTGTGTCGTTCGGACCGGGTGGCCAAGTACAACCAGCTGCTGCGCATTCACGCCCGGCTCGGCGCCCAGGCGCATTATCCCGGCCGATCCGCCATCGCCCCGAAGCAAGGACGTTAAGCCCGCATGAGCAAGCAAACCCCGCTATATCCGGCACACGTCGCCGCCGGCGGCAAGCTGGTCGAATTCGCCGGCTGGTCGCTGCCCATCCACTACGGCTCGCAGATGGATGAGCATCATGCCGTACGCCGGTCTGCGGGCATGTTCGATGTCTCGCACATGACGGTGATCGATCTCCACGGCAGCCGGGTCGAGGACTACCTTCGCTGGGTGCTGGCCAACGATGTGGCCAAGACCGGCGACGGCCAGGCACTCTACGGCTGCATGCTCGATGCGACCGGTGGCGTGATCGACGATCTGATCACCTATCGAATCGAGGACGGTTTCTTCCGGACCGTGGTCAACGCGGCCACGCGCGAGGCCGACCTCGCGTGGCTGCAGCGCCAGGCGGACGGCTTCGACGTCCGGATCAGCGAGCGCGAGGATCTGGCCATGATCGCCGTTCAGGGCCCGCAGGCTCGCGACAAGGTCATCGAGGCGCTGAGCGCGCCGGCCCTGAGCGAGATTCGGCCCTTTCGCGCGGCCGGCCACGGAGAATATTTCGTTGCCCGTACCGGCTACACCGGCGAGGATGGTTTCGAGGTGTTGCTGCCGGGCGCGCTGGCCGTCGAGTTCTGGCAGGCCTTGACCGCGGCCGGGGTGGCGCCGTGTGGTCTGGGCGCGCGCGACTCGCTGCGCCTGGAGGCAGGCCTGAACCTGTACGGTCAGGACATGGACACCACGACCACGCCGCTGGTGTCCAATCTGGCCTGGACCGTGGCTTTCGACCCACCCGAGCGCGATTTCATCGGTCGCGAGGCGCTCGAGGTCCAGCGCGCTGCCGGAGTGCCGCAGCGTTTGATCGGGCTGGTGATGGGCAAGGGTGCGATTCCGCGTACCGGCGCTGTGGTGGATTCGCCCGAGGGCAAGGGTCGGGTCACCAGCGGCGGTTTCTCGCCGACCCTGGGCTGCCCGATCGCGCTGGCCCGCATTCCGGCGGGAGATTCGACCGAAGCCGAGGTCGAACTGCGCGGCAAGCGCCTGCCGGCCCGGATCGTCAAGCCGCCGTTCGTGCGCAACGGCCAGGTCAAGGTGTAGTCAGCAAGCCTCGAAGCGGTTGGCCGAGCGATTCTTGCGCACGTGCTCGGGATCCCAGACGCGGCCGTTCATGGCGATCCACACCCCCGGCGGCAGTACCTGCACGGCGCCGATGGCGCAGCCGATATTGAACACGGCGTCGGAGTCGATGAAGCGCGCCGGATGGAGAGCGCCGGTCATGACGATGACGCGGTCGCCGGTCCCGGCGAGCGCGGCGGCGGTGTCGGTCATGGAGTCGGTGCCGTGGGTGATCAGGTAGTGTCGATCGTCGCTGGCCAGCACGGCCTCGCGGATCAGGCGACGATCGGCGTCGTCCATGTGCAGCGAATCCTTGCGCAGCAGGGCGCGCACTTGCCAGCGGAAGGCGACGCTCATGGCCTTGAGAATGCGCCCGATTTCCGGTTCACCGATCTTGTAGTCGGACTTGTCGTCGTAGTAGATCTTGTCGATCGTGCCGCCGGTGGTCAGGATATTGAGGTTGTCCAAGCTGGGATCCGGTCTCAGGGAAGTCGGAGTGGGCGAGTGCAGTAGTATAGCGGCGATGAAAAGCTTGACCTTCCTGATCTTCGGTCTTGTCCTGGCGCTGCCGGTCTGGGCGCTACCGCGCCTGTCGCCGGAAACGATCGCGGAATTGCACTGGTTGTCCCAGACATCGACCGAGGCGCGTTTGCGCACGCAGGCGGCAGCGGACTGGCTGGCTGATCCCGATGCCGAGGTCGAGCGGTGGCGAGAGCAGGTGGAAATCCGTTTACTCGCGCTCCAGCGTCGGGCGGTGCAGCGACATCCCGGGCAGACGGCGCTGGTCGACGGCATGCTGGGCTGGCTGGTGCACGCGCGAGCCCGGCCGCTGGACGCGTCGGCGGGCAATGAGTTGCTTGCCCAGACGCTGGTCCAGGGACTGGACATGCCGGTGGCCGATCCCGTTCTGCGGGCCGAAGCCGTTTGGAGCGAGGTCGAGGAACGGCTGGAGAGCCTGGAGGACGGTGATCCCGCCTTGGAAATCGCGGCGTTCTGGGCAGGGCAGCGTGCGCTGGCCGAAGGCGCGGATCCGCCAGAGCGCGAGTCTGCCCGCCAGCAGGCCGAACTGGCCGCGACGCTGGTCGATCGCCAGGGCCTCGAGCGCCTGCAGGGACTCGCCGCCATGGCCCGCGCTTCCAGCGAAGCAAACTGGAACCGGGGCGAGGAGTTGCAGGCGCTGTGGCATCTGCTGGATGCTCTGGTGATGCAAACGGCGCTGGGACCGGAAGGCGAGGCCGATGCACTGGTCGCGCTGCTGGCTTCCATGGTCGCAGCCGATCCGCTGCGCCTGCGTCGGATCGATGAACGGTTGCCGGTGGTGCTGGCGCAGCTGGAGGACGCGGCCTCCTACCTGGCCGGGCGCCCGCAGGCGCTGGATGCTGCCGTTTCCGAGTTGACTGACGCGTATTTCCGACTGGCGCTGTTTGTTCCCGATGCCGAGTTCTACCTGGATCAGCCGGTCCGTGAGCATCTGGTCGAGGCGGTTGACGATTGTCTGCCCAACCCGAGCCTGGTCGGTCCGCTGCCGCGGGAGATCTTCGAGCAGTGCCCGGAGCGCCTGTTCGGCCTGCTCGAGTCGGGTCTGGGCAGTGAGGAACTGGTTGGCGGCAGTGGTCCGTTCGCGCCCGAGTTCCTGCGTCGCGAGGCGGGGTTGCTCAGCTGGCAGCGCGCGCGTTACCTGGACGGTCATCTGAACTGGCAGCTGCAGGCAAGCTGTGAGCCGCCCGTCTGGATCAATCCGGTCGAGTGGTCGATCCTGATCCAGGCGCTGGCCAGCTGGGTGCCGCAACGACCGGTCTTCTTTGGTGCCCAGCGATGGCAGACCGCCATGGCAGAGCTCATCGACCGGATCGAAGACCAGGAGGCAGCCCGCGTGGCCTGGCTGGACTGCCTGACCGGGCTGGGCGGCCAACGGCTCGATCCGGTCAGTCGCTTGCTGATCCAGCGTCGCCAGGCCCTGGAGAACCTGGATTTTGCCCTGGATGCGTCCTACCGGGAATTCGTGACGGAACAGACGCGCCCTGGATCCGATATCGACCTGGACTCCGCCGCTGACCAGGTCACCGGCTATCGTCCCGAGGGGCTGGTCGTGCGACCCTGTCCCGGCGGCTCGACCTGTGGAGCGCGCGTGGCGCTGCCGGCCAGTCGAGCCCTGCTGGGATTGTTCCCGAACACTTACCTGCTGGCCGATCAGCTGGCCATTGGAAGTCTGGCGCTATGCTATGAAGAAGTACGCTGGGAGGATCGCGAAATGCGTCCTGCCCGACCCGGTGATGATCAGGTGGCCAATTACTTCGGTCGTTTGGGCTTCGAACTGGTCGGTACCTTCGACGACGGCAGCGGTGTGCAGACCGTTTTTCGCCAGCGCTTGACCGCAGCCGAACCGCAGCACTATCTGTTTGCTGCGGCCAGTGCAGAAATCCTCGAAAGAACCTGTCCCGACGGTCTTGCCGGTCAACCCGTCGCCAGCCATTTGCCCGAGGAGCGCCTCGGCCTGGTACCGAACCGGCTGACCTATTTTGCGGCCACGCCGGCCACCCCGGATGCGCAGTTACTGGCCAACTGGGAACAGGGTGCGGAATGGCGCGACTGGTTCATCACTGGCGACCGTGTCGAGGTGCTTGAACGGCCACGGCCGGCGGTGCTGCAGGCGCGGGTGCAGGCCGAGCTGGAAGCCCTGGTCAGCCGCCGTGAGCGCATGATCGCGGGGCGCCTGCTCGGCGATGCCGAGGAGGATTCGCTGGCTGCCGCCTTGGCGGTGGTTGCCGACAATCGCGCCCTGCTTCGACGCGTTCTCGAGATTCACTATCCGCGCCTGCTTCGCCACGACCCGGTGGCGCGCTCCGCCTTCAGCGGGCTGGGCGCGTTGATCGGGCGCGACCAGGTCAGAGCGTTCCGCGATGGAGGTCGTGCGCTGTCGACACTGGCCGAGGAGGGGCGCTCGAGAGTGCTTGGGTTCGAGCAGTTCTGGCAGGACTTGCCGCTTCGCCTGCGCGAGCGGGGTCAAGCATCACCCGAGGCCGATCACGCCCGCAGGTTGCTCACGGCGCTGCGGTCGGTCAGTCTGCCCGAGCCGGCTGACGCCGAATCGTCGCCAGGCCCGTGAAGTAGGCCAGCACCAGGGCCACCTGAACCAGGGCAGGTACGCGCACGGACGGGCTGGTCCAGGCTTCCATGACGCCGACCGAGAAGTAGACCAGCAGCAGCAGGCCGGTCACCACCAGGGCCCGGGGCTTGAGGCTCCAGGCAAACGGCAGCGCCAGCGCCAGCGGCCCGGCCGCCATCAGCAGGGCGATGATCCGAGCCGGGCTTTGCGGGAATGGCCAGCCGAACCAGGCCACCTGCAGAAGGAACAAGCCCACCAGCGACCAGCGGCACCAACTCAGCCCGATCATCGCAGGCGAGAGGCGATGTCGGCGACTCGCCGGCCAAGCGCGCGGCACAGGCGGGCTTCATCCTCGTCGAGGGGGCGATCGCTGTCCTTGCCGGCCAGGTGGCTGGCGCCATAGGGCGTGCCGCCGCTGCGCGTGCTGCTCAATTCGGGTTCCGAGTAGGGCAGGCCGACCAGCAGCATGCCGTGATGGAGCAACGGCAGCATCATGCTGAGCAGGGTCGCCTCCTGGCCGCCGTGCAGGCTGCCGGTGGAGGTGAACACGGCCGCCGGTTTTCCCGCCAGCACGCCGGAAAACCACTCTCCGGCGGTGCCGTCGAGAAAATACTTCACGGCCGCGGCCATGTTTCCGAATCGGGTCGGGCTGCCCAGCACCAGTCCATCGCAGGCGGCGAGGTCTGCGGCATCAACCAGGGCCGGGCCGTCGGCGGCCGGCTCGCGCGCAGTCGGATCGATGGCCGAGGTCACCGGGGCCACCGTTCGCAGGCGCGCAGCCGCGCCCTCGACCGATTCCACGCCGCGGGCGACTTCCCGGGCCATGGCCAGGGTGTTGCCGTGCACGGAATGGCACACGATCAGGATTTCGCTCACAGAGAAAGTCCCAGCCGGGGTGATTGCGGGATTTCGCCCAATTGCCCCGGGGCCGGCGGTTGTTTGAGATACTCCACGGTCTTGGACGGCAGACGCTGCTTGCGAACAAGCGTCGTTATCGGGCGGCTCGTGCAGCGGCCTGGATCGTGAGAAAGGATGAGCGCCATCAGCAGCAATTCGGACAATTCGGATACGGCAAGCGTAAACGGTAAGCAGCCCTTGTCAACGGGTCGTGCACATACGCCGCTGGAGGCGTTGCTGGACCCGCGCTGGTTGCGGGCGTTCGGGCGTCACCTCTGGCAGCATTTCCGGGACGACCGCAGTTTCGAGGCCGCCGGCGCGCTCAGCTACACCAGCCTGCTGGCGCTGGTTCCACTGATGGCGGTCACCCTGGGCGTCATTTCGGCTTTTCCGGTCTTCGACCGCTGGGCCGGCGAGGTCGAAGACTACATCTTTGCCAACTTCGTCCCGGCTGCCGGCGACGTCATTCATCAGTACATCACCGAATTCGTCGGGCGAACGGCCGGCCTGACCGGCGCGGGCACGTTGTTTTTGATCGTCACGTCGATCCTGCTGATGTCGTCCATCGAAAAGAGTCTGAACCGGATATGGCGGGTGCGCACCCATCGCCGACCCGTCAACCAGCTGGTCATCTACTGGGCCGTGATCACCCTGGGTCCGTTGCTGGTCGGCGCCAGTCTGGCGCTGACTTCCTACCTGGCCGCGCTGCCGCTGCTGGCGCCGGAAATTGTCCGCGGGCTGGTCCAGCAGCTGATGCTCAAGATCGCCCCGTTCACCATCGCCCTGATCGGCTTCACCCTGGTCTTCATCGTGGTTCCCAATCGCCGGGTACGCTGGCACCATGCCCTTGCCGGTGCGGCGCTGTCGGCGCTGATGTTCGAGCTGGCCAAGGCCGGATTCGTCCTGTACGTGACGAATTTCCCGACCTATGAGCGCGTGTACGGGGCGCTGGCCACGATCCCGCTGTTCCTGGTCTGGATCTACCTTTCCTGGCTGGTGGTCCTGCTGGGGGCGAGTGTGGCAGCCGCCCTGACCACGTTCCATTATCGTCGCGCCGGCTGGCGCTGGAGTCCGCGCCATGAACTGTTGCTGGCCGTTCGGCTGCTCGGCCACTTCTGGCAGGCCCAGCGCCGGGGCGAGTCGCTCTCGGTGGCTGATCTGCTGACCCGGGAAGCCGCGGCGACGGACAACCAGCTGCGGCGAATTCTGGGCTGGTTTCATGACGCCCGCTTCATCCATGCCGACGATGATGGCGATTGGCTGCTGTCGGCCGACCTCGGCGAGTTGAGCCTGGGTGAAGTCTACCGCAGTGGGTCGTTCATCCTGCCGGTCGAGGAGATGGATCGGCTGCCGCAGGAAAGCCACTGGGACCGCGCGCTCGTGGATGGCCTGAAAGCCGTCGACGACACGGCGGGTCCCTTGCTCAGACGCTCGGTCAAGTCGCTGCTGACATTCGCTCCGGAGAATTCATGAAAAAAACATTGTTGCTGTCCCTCCTGACCTTGCTTGTCGCCCTGGCGATTCCGGTCCAGGCAGATGAGCCGATCGAAGTTGAACTGCCTTCGCTCGATGGTGAACTCGTGCGCCTGAGCGACTACCGCGGCGAGTGGGTGGTCCTGAACTACTGGGCGACCTGGTGTGCACCCTGCCGCAAGGAGATTCCGGACCTGTCGCAGCTGCACGACACGCACGACGACATCACCGTTCTGGGGCTGGCGTTCGAAGACACCGAACCGGAGGACTTCGTTCGCTTCCTCGAGGACTATCCGGCCAGCTACCCGATTCTTCTGGTGGACACCTTCAACCCGCCCGAAAGCCTGGGTGCGCCGCGGGCGCTGCCGACCACGTTCCTGGTCAATGGCGAAGGCGTTATCGTTCAGACCTGGCTGGGCCCGGTCACCGGCGCGCTGATCGTCGACTGGATCGCCGAACATGGCAGCTGAACTTCGCGGCTGGCGCATCTCCGGTCGCGTACAGGGGGTGTTCTTTCGCGCCTCCACGCGCCGCAAGGCCGAGCAACTGGCGCTGACCGGCTACGCCGTCAACCGGCCCGACGGCACGGTCGAAGTGGCTGCCCGGGGCGCGGCCGAGTCGCTTGACCGGCTGGCGGAGTGGTTGGACAAGGGGCCGGCAGCCGCGCGCGTCGACCAGGTCGTGGCGCTGGAGCCCGACGAGGAGCGT
>JAWLFD010000102.1:0-8247 GCA_041685745.1 Wenzhouxiangella sp. | reverse complement strand
GGCAACATGGCCCGGGCCCTGATCGGCGGCCTGTGCCGCTCAGGTTATCCGCCCGAAAGCCTGCGCGTGGCCGACCCCGGCGCCGGCGCGCGCGAGCGGATTGCGGCCGCTCATGCAGTCGCGGTCACTTCCGACAACGCGCGGGCCGTGGCCGATGCCGAGGTCATCATCCTTGCCGTCAAGCCCCAGGTGATGGACCGCGTGATGGCCGAGGTGCGACCGGCGCTCAAGCCCGGGGCACTGGTCATCAGCGTGGCCGCCGGGGTCACTCTGGCGACCCTCCGGCGGGGCCTGGGCGAGCAGGCTCGACTGGTGCGCGCCATGCCCAACACGCCGGCCCTGTTCGGCGCCGGCATGACCGGCCTGGTCGCGGCCGACGAGGTCGGGCCGCGCGATCGCGAGCGGGCCGGCGACATTCTGGCAACTGCCGGGCAGATCGCCTGGCTGGACGATGAATCGCTGATGGACGTGGTCACGGCGGTGTCCGGATCCGGACCGGCCTATTTCTTCGCCCTGGCCGAGCAGCTGGCGCTGGCCGGAGAGCGCGCCGGACTGCCGCCGGCCGTTGCCGCGAAGCTGGCGCGCCAGACCGCCTTCGGGGCCGGGACGATGCTGGCCCGCGACGATCAGTCGGCCGGGCAGCTGCGCGAACAGGTGACCTCGCCCGGCGGCACCACCGAGGCGGCCCTGGCTGCGCTGTCGGCTGGCGGTTTCGAGGCGTTGATCGAGCAGGCCGTTCGCGCCGCGATCCGGCGCGGCCGCGAATTGGGAGACGGCTGATCATGGGTTCCCCGACCAGCGCATTTGCGTTTCTGATCGAAACCGTCATTCACCTGTACCTGGTCGTGGTCTTGCTGAGAGTGCTGCTCGAGGCGGTGCGGGCCGATTTCTACAACCCCATCGTGCAGCTGCTGGTGCGCCTGACCGATCCGCTGTTGCGGCCGCTGAGCAAGCTCATCCCCAATGTCGGCCGCCTCAACCTGTCGGCCGTGGTGTTGCTGTACGTGATCCAGCTGGTCGGACTCCTGATCCTGATGCTGCTGTCCGGGCGCTCTCCCGATCCGCTGGTGCTGGCCTTGCTGACGGTCATGCGGCTGGTGCGAATGGTGCTGGTGCTCTACATGATCCTGATCCTGGTCGGGGTGATCCTGTCCTGGGTCGGTCACGGCGTGCGGCATCCCATCGTGCCGCTGGTGTTTCAGCTGACCGAGCCGGTGCTGGCGCCGATCCGACGGATGCTGCCCAGCCTCGGCGGACTCGATCTCTCGCCGCTGGTGGCCATCATCGGCATCCAGTTCCTGATGATCCTGCTGGGTGTTTGACGTGCAAGCCGATCGAGCCTGGGCCGGTCTTTCGGTCCAGTTCCGACCTTCCAGCCCGCGATCGATGCCTATGCCCGCGAACGCCACACGCCTTTTGATGACGCTCATGCTGGCCCTGTCGGCCGGGCTCTGGATGCCCGACGCGAGCGCCCAGCAGGCCGAGGACCTGGGCGCCTACCGGGTCCATTACAGCGCCATCAACACCAGTCAACTCAGTCCGGAAGTGGCCCGGGCTTTCGGTATCCAGCGCTCGACCTCCAGGGCCCTGCTCAATCTGGCGGTGCTGCGCAAGCGCGAGTCAGCGATGGATGAACCGACGCGCGCGCGAATCCAGGTCGAGGCGGTCAACATCGCCGGTCAGCGACGACCTGTGGAGATGCGTGAAGTGACCGAGCAGGACGCGATCTATTACATCGGCACCTTCCGGATTCACAACGAAGAGCGAATCACGTTCCAGGTGCAGGTCGATCCCGAAGATTCGCCCGGCCCGGCGCGCAGTTTCCGCTTCCAGCAGCAGTTTTTCGTCTACTGAGGCTGCGGCAAGCGGGCGACCAGCTCGAAGCTGCGCAGCACCCAGCGCGCGTCCTGGTCGAACCCGCCGTCGTTGAACCAGCGGGCCTGGTACCAGAATTGGCCGATCTCGAACTGGCGCCCGCGCAACTCTTCGGGAAAGGTCGGCAGGAACCCCGGCGGCGGCACTTCGAACAGTTCCGGTGATTCGATCTCCCGGACCTGTTCGGGCGCCAGCGCGGCCAGCAGCGCCCGGTAGCGTTCGCTCCAGCGCTGGTCCGGGGCCTCGATCCGCTCGGGATGGTGCAGGCGCAGGGCCAGCACGCGCCATTCGTCGCCGTCCCAGGCGGCGCTGATCAGAATCTCCCAGCCGTCCTCGGCGTAGCGCACCAGTTCGGTTCGCTCGCCGGCGTGGGTGGCGCTGCCGGCCTGTGCCAGTGCCGATTCGATCAGCCCGATGAATTCGTCGAAATCCGGTTCCTGAGCGGCCAGCCGGGTGCTGATCAGCACCGCGGCCGCAACCAGCAAAAACCGTTTCACCGTCCCTCGGCCGCCAGGTGCTTGCGCCGGATGAACTCTTCGTGGGGGACGCCGAGCAGGTCGGCGAGGCGGCGCAGCAGCTGTTCCTCGAAGCGGTCCAGGTGACCGTCGGCCAGGGCCACTTTCCACAGCCAGCCGACCAGGGTGTCGCGCTGATCGCGGTCCAGGCCGGTCCGCAGGCTGCGGGTGAAATCGTGCAGCGATACGGCCTGGTTGCGCAGCGCCCGGGCTTCGGCCATCAGTTCCTCGAGCTCTGGCCCGTCGAGCCCGAAAGCGCGCTCGATGGCGCGATGGACCGTCTCCAGCTCGCTGGCTTCGAAGCGGTCGTCGGCGGCGGCCATTTCCAGCAGGACCACGGCCCCGGCTCGGGCCAGCGCGTTGTCGTCGGCGGCCGGCTCATGCCGGTTGACGATGGACTTGAGTTGTTCGAACCAGCTGCTCACGTTGTTCCGGTCTGCCCCGGGAAATCCCTTACGATACCGCCATGACGCCGCAACGCAAAGCCCGCATCGAAGCGGTGGCCGCCCGCCGCCAGCCGGATCTGACCGTGTTCATGGAGCGGGTTCACAAGCCGCACAACGTGGCCGCCGTGCTGCGAACCTGCGATGCGGTCGGGGTGATGCGCGCGCACGCCGTGCCTGCCGAAGGGGGCCTGCCCAGCCTCAACCATACGTCCCAGGGCGCGCAGCGCTGGGTCGATCTGCAGCGCCATCGCGATACCGGCTCGGGACTTGCGGTTCTGCGAGAGGCCGGTTTTCGGCTGTATGCCGCGCATTTTTCCTCCTTGGCGGTGGATTTCCGGGCGCCGGACTATACCCGCCCGACGGCCATCGTAATGGGTACCGAGAAATTCGGCGTCAGCGAAGAGGCGCTCGCCACGGTCGATCAGGAAATCGTCATCCCGATGCTGGGAATGAGCCAGTCGCTGAACGTCTCGGTGGCCACCGCGCTGATTCTCTACGAGGCCCAGCGCCAGCGCTGCGAGGCCGGGATGTATGCGCCCCGGTCGCTGACCGAGTCGCCCTGGAAGGAGCTGGCGGCCGACTGGATCCGGCGCGACCTCGATCGACGCAAGACGCCGATCCCCGTCATCGACGAGCCCGACGATCAGGGGTAGAGCAGGCTTTCCTGCCACTGGCCGTCGACGATTTCGTAGCGCACCCGCTCGTGCAGGCGGTACTGGCGGCCGTACCAGAACTCGACCCGCCGGGGGCGAACCCGGAAACCGGACCAGTGCGGCGGACGCGGCACCTCCCGGTCCCGGTAGCGGGTCTCGATGTCGGCAATCCGTTGATCGAAGGTTTCCCGGCTGTCCAGCGGCTGCGACTGCAGCGATGCCCAGGCACCGATCTGGCTGCCGCGGGGGCGGCTGGCGAAGTAGGCATCCGCCTCCTCGGCGGTGACCGGTTCGGCGATGCCGTCGATCTTGACCTGTTCGGCGAGTTCGCGCCAGTAGAAGACCAGCGCGACGTTGGGATTGCCGGCCAGCTGGCGCCCCTTGCGGGATTCGAGATTGGTGTAGAACACGAAGCCGTCGCGGTCGACGCCCTTGAGCAGCATCGTGCGGGCGCTCGGGCGCCCCTGATCGTCGACCGTCGCCAGCGTCATCGCGGTCGGTTCCGGGACTTCGGCGGCCCGGGCGCGTTCGAAACCTTCCTGGAAGCGCGCCAGCATGGTCTCGGTCATGGCGCTCGTCACGGCAGTGGTCATGGCAGAAGTTCCCTGTATCCGGTCAAGTAGTCGGGGTATTGAAACGAAAAACCGCTCGCAAGCAGGCGCTGATTGGAAACCCGCTTGCCCTGGCCGCCGGCCGAATCATCACTGGCCGGGGCCGCCAGACCGAGCTGGTCGGCCAGCCAGCCGAGCACTTCGCAGCGCGGCGCCGGTCGATTGTCGCTGGCGCAGTAGACCGACGCCGGTGCCTTGAGCTCGAGCAGGTGGGCCAGCACCGCGGCACAGTCCTCGGCGTGGATGCGATTGGTCCATTGCGGCGGTTCCCGGCGACAGCGGGCGCGCCCGGCCTTCAGCGAGCGAATCAGGTAGTCCCGGCCCGGGCCGTAGATGCCGGAAAAGCGAACGCTCAGGCCGCCACGGCCGGCGGCAAGCGCTTCGGCATCGAGCAGGGTGCGGCCCGAGAAGCCGGATGGCTCGGTGGGAGCGTGTTCGTCGACCCACTCGCCGGCGTCCTGGCCGTACACCGCGGTGCTGGACACGAAGATCAGGCGATCGCAACTGCACTGGCCCAGCAGGTTCTCCAGGCCCTCCACGTAGGCGGCCCGATAGGCTTCGGGTGTGCGCTCGTCGGGTGTGGCCTGGTAGACGATGGCATCCCAGTGACCGGCGGCCGGCTGCAGGCTGGCCGGCTGCAGCAGGTCCGCCCGGACGGGCCGGATTGCGGCCGGAAGCCGTTCCGGGTGCCGGCGCAGTCCGTGGACCGTCCAGGCTTCGGCGTGCAGTCGGCGGGCCAGGCGCACGCCGAGGTCCCCGCAGCCGGCGATCAGCAGTCGCTTCATGCCTGGCCAAGCGCCGGTTCGGGGGGCTTGCCGTTGTCGTCACCGGAGCCGGGGCCCTGGCGCGGCGGCAGCAGGCGCAGCCAGATCAACCAGACCACCAGCGCATCGAGGATGATCAGGGCCTGCCACAGGTAGAGGTGGAACCAGGTAAACCAGGTCATGTTCCACTGGCCCATGTAGAACAGGCTGATGATGCGCACCAGGTTGAGCGACTGGATGGCTGCAAAGCCAATGGCGAAACCGATCAGCTTGTGCTTGAGCGAGGCCGGAAACGCAAAGATTGCGGCAAACAGGATGATCAGTGCTTCCACGCCGTTGCAGCCGGGCTCGATGCTGACCGCGAAGCCCGACTGCAGGTCGCGAATGACCTTGCCCGATGATTCCACGCCGCTGTCGAACAGCTCGATCAGGAACACGCTGATATCGGCCAGGATCGCCGTGAACGGCAAAATGACGTGTTGCTGGACCGGCTGCAGCACCTCGATGGTGAACAGGCTCAGCAACAGCACGATGAACAGGATGGAAAAACGCAGCATGGCGAACCTTTCGACAGCCGGAATCGGCAAAGTTGCGCTATGGTAGCAAACCCCCTCAAGCCGGCTTGTGTGCGTGATAGCATGACGACCTTTCAACCAACGCGCCCCAGTCGCCGGCTTGCCGGTGCCGGAACCATGCAATCGACAGCACTGCCCGCCGCCGCGTCCGGGCGGAGACGATTCCGGAATCCGTAAGCCGTGGATAACGTCATCCTCATCGGCCCGATGGGCTCCGGCAAGACCACCGTCGGCAAGGCCCTGGCGCCGCGACTCGGACTGGAGTTCGTCGATCTGGATCAGCAGATCGAACAGCGTTGCGGGGTCGATGTCAGCCTGATCTTCGAAATAGAGGGCGAGCAGGGTTTCCGGGCGCGCGAACACGCGATGCTGGCCGAGCTGAGTGCGCGCCCGGGCATGCTGCTGGCTACCGGCGGCGGCAGCGTGCTCGATCCGGCCAACCGCGAGCTGCTGCGCTCAGCCGGGCTGGTGGTCTGGCTGCAGACCGGCGTCGACCAGCAGCTGCGGCGGCTGGCTCGCGACCAGCGACGACCGCTGTTGCGCGCGCCCGATCGCCGCGAGCGCCTGGAAAAACTGGCCGCCGAGCGTGATCCGCTCTACCGGGCCTGCGCCCATCGGGTGGTGCGCTCGGCCGACATCAGCCCGGCGCGCATGGCGCAGCGGGCCGAAAAGGAAATCAGGCAGGCTTTACGCGAGGTCACCCCGACATGAAAGTCATCCAGGTCGCCCACGGCGGCGGCGAATACCCGGTCTACATCGGACAGGGTCTGCTGGCGACCGCCAGCGTCTGGTCCCGCCATCTGCGCGGTCGCGTGCTGGTGGTCAGCGACCAGACCGTGGCCGGACATTACCTGGGCCGGCTCAAGCCGGTCCTGAGCGAGGTCGAGCACAAGCAGCGCGTCCTCCTGCCCGAGGGCGAGGAGCACAAGACCCTGGCCAACTGGCAGCGGCTGCTCGACGAGCTGGTCGCGCTCGGTGCCCAGCGCGACGCCACGGTCGTTGCACTGGGCGGCGGGGTGATCGGCGACATGGCCGGTTTTGCCGCGTCCGCCTACATGCGCGGCATCCGCATCGTCCAGGTGCCGACCACGCTGCTGGCCCAGGTCGACGCCGCCGTGGGCGGCAAGACCGGGGTCAACCTGGCGGCCGGCAAGAACCTGGTCGGTGCATTCCACTCGCCGGCTGCCGTGATCGTCGATGTCGATACGCTGACCACCCTGGACGATCGCGACTATCGCGCCGGACTGGCCGAAGTGGTCAAGTACGGAGCCATCCGCGACGCCGGGTTCCTGGCCTGGCTGGAGCAGCAGGCCGATGCGCTCAACGCCCGTCTGCCCGATGCGCTGATGGAGGCGGTGTTCCGCTCGGTCACCAACAAGGCCGAGGTCGTGGCAGCCGACGAGCGCGAGGCCGGCGAACGGGCCCTGCTCAACTTCGGTCATACCTTCGGCCATGCCCTGGAAACGGCCACCGCCTACCAGCGTTTCCGCCACGGCGAAGCGGTCGCGATCGGCATGGTCCTGGCCGCTCGCTTGAGCGAGTTGCTGGGCCTGGCGCCGGCCGGAACGGCGGATCGCCTGACCGTGTTGCTTCGGCGTCTGGGGCTGCCGACCGGCCTGCCGGAGGATCTGTCGGCCGATCGGCTGCTGGCGCTGATGCGCCTGGACAAGAAAAACGCCGCCGACCAGATCCGGTTGGTGCTGCTGGAAGATATTGGCCGGGCCGTGGTGCGGCCCTGCCCGAGCGACGACATTCGAGAGGTACTGAATTGATGACCGACCGCAACGACAGCCTGTTTCTGCGCGCGCTGAGAAGAGAGCCCACCGAACGCACACCGATCTGGCTGATGCGCCAGGCCGGGCGCTACCTGCCCGAATACCGCGCCACACGCGCCCGGGCCGGCAGCTTCCTTGACCTGGCCGGCAATCCGGAACTGGCCTGCGAGGTGACCCTGCAGCCGATCGAGCGCTACGGCTTCGACGCCTCGATCCTGTTTTCCGACATTCTCATCCTGCCCCACGCCATGGGTCTGGGGTTGGGCTTTGCCGCCGGCGAGGGACCGTATTTCGAGCGCCCGCTCAGCGGCCCGGCCGACATCGACGCGCTGCCGATGCCCGACCCGATCGACGATACCGGCTACGTCATGGAGGCAGTACGGCTGATCCGCGCCGGCCTGCCGGAGCAGACCCCGCTGATCGGCTTCGCCGGCAGCCCGTGGACGGTGGCGACCTACATGATCGAGGGTCGCAGCAGCAAGGATTTCGCCCGCGCCAAGCAGCTGCTGCTGGCCGAACCGGAGGCGGCTCATCGCCTGATGAACCATCTGGCCGACGCGACCGCGGCCTACCTGTCGGCCCAGGTCGAGGCCGGTGCCGACGCGCTGATGGTGTTCGATTCCTGGGGCGGAGTGCTCTCGCCGCGCCTGTACCGGGAATTCTCGCTGGCCTCGCAGCAGCGCATCGTCGACCAGGTCCGCGAAAAGCACCCGGAGATCCCCATGATCCTGTTCGGCAAGGGCTGCGGCCAGCACCTGGAACTGCTCGCCGACACCGGCTGCGAGGGCCTGGGCGTGGACTGGACCATGGACTTGAGCGAGGCGCGCGCCCGCGTCGGCCATCGCGTCGCCCTGCAGGGCAACCTGGACCCGGCGGTGATGCTGACCTCCCCCGAAATCGTCGCCGCCGAGGCTCGGCGGGTGCTGGAGAGTTTTGGCGATGGCCCCGGCCACATCTTCAACCTGGGCCACGGCATCACGCCGGGGGTTGATCCGGAGAATGTCGCCGTGCTGGTGGAGACGGTGCGGGCGGG
>JAWLFD010000101.1:0-8256 GCA_041685745.1 Wenzhouxiangella sp. | reverse complement strand
GCTCTTGAGCCATTCGCCGCGATGAGCGGCCGCGTTGCGCGCCGGGATGCCGCGCAGCAGCATGACGATCTCGGCCAGCACCAGTTCGGCGACCGAACGTGTATTTGCGTAGGGGGCATTGAAGACGGGTACGCCGCGCCGGCGTGCCTCGGCCAGATCGACCTGGTCGGTGCCGATGCAGAAACAGCCGATGGCGGTCAGTTTGCGCGCTCGGTCGAGCAACTCGGCGGTCACACGGGTCCGGGAGCGAATACCGAGGAAATGCACGTCCTCGATCATCTCGAACAGTCGCTCGGGGGGCGGCGCCTTGGCCTCGGTAGCGATCGTTTCGTAGCCCTGGCGCCGAATCTCGTCGAGTCCTCGCGCATGGATGCCCTCGAGCATGAGAAACTTGATCTTGTTCTTGGCCAGTGAATGATGTCTGGTCATCATGGAAACATCCTGTGTGTCAGGCCCGCGTGTCGTCTGAGGCACGATTATCGCAGGATCACGGTTGCGGCATCTTATAAATGATGAATGGGTTTCCCGAGATCGAAACGCTGAGCGACAGCGAGAGCCTGACCCATTACGGTCGGGACTGGACCCGGTTCTGGTCGCCGGCACCGGCGCTAGTGGTCTTTCCGCGCTCGACCGACGACGTCGTGGCGCTGGTGCGGTGGGCGCGCGCAAACAGCGCCTGCCTGGTGCCCAGCGGCGGACGAACCGGACTGTCCGGCGGCGCGGTGGCCGCCGCCGGCGAGATCGTGGTCTCGATGGACCGGATGCGCGCGCTGGTCGAGGTCGATGCGGCCGAACCCAGCCTGACCGCGCAGGCCGGGATGAGCGTGGGCGAAGTCCAGCGACTGGCCTGTGAGGCCGGCCTGTACTATCCGGTTGACTGGGCGGCAGCCGGTTCAAGCCAGATCGGCGGCAGCATCGCCACCAATGCCGGCGGCATCCGCGTACTGCGCTATGGGATGACCCGCCAGTGGGTGCGTGGGCTGGAGGTGGTCGATGGACGCGGCCAGGTGTTGCGGCTCAACCGCGGACTGGTCAAGAACAATGCCGGGCCCGACCTGAGCCAGCTGATGATCGGTAGCGAGGGAACGCTGGGCATCATTACCCAGGCGACCCTGGCTCTGACCGGGCCGCCGCCGGAGCAGTCAGTGCTTCTGCTGGCCTTCGGCGATATGTCGGCCCTGATGCCCGCATTCGCGGCCCTCCGTCGCGCCCTGCGCCTTTCGGCCTTCGAGTTTTTCGACCGGCGATCGGTTGATCAGGTGGCCGAGCATGCAGGTCTCGAATTTCCTCTGGATGAGACCGCACCGTTCTTTGCGGTGGTGGAATTCGACAACCCCGACGGTGAACGCGAGGACGATGCGCTGGCGGTCTTCGAACAACTGGTCGAAGACGGCCATGTGGCTGACGGGGCGCTAAGCCAATCGGCGGCGCAGGCGGCGGAACTCTGGCGCTGGCGCGAGGACATCAGTGAGGCGATCGCGCCGCGCACACCGTACAAGAACGACCTGTCGGTAAGGGTCTCGAAGGTGCCGGCGTTTCTGAGTGCGCTGGATGAACTGGTCGGGCGATACTACCCGGACTTCGAGGTGGTCTGGTTCGGCCATATCGGAGACGGCAACCTGCACATGAACATCCTGCGTCCGCCGACGATGGAGGTCGGCGAGTTTCGCACCGCCTGCGATGGACTCAGTCCGCGCGTGTTCGAGCTGGTCCGCTCCCACGGCGGCAGCATTTCCGCCGAGCATGGCGTGGGTCTGCTCAAACGCGACTACCTGCATTACTGTCGCGCTCCGGCCGAAATCGAGGCGTTGCGCGGGCTCAAGGCATTGTTCGATCCCGACGCGGTGCTCAACCCCGGCAAGCTGTTGGCCTGATCTGCTATCGTTTGTCGCGAGCTATTGATCTTGAATGATTACAAGGAAAGTATCGTATGTTATTGAAAAAAATATGGACTATCGTACTGATCCTCGGGGTGGCGGGGTCGTTGCCCGCGCTTGCCGACGACGGCATGACGCTGGAGCAGATCGCACAACTTGAGCAGATCGGACAGATCGCGATCAGTCCCGATGGTCAAAACATCGCCTACACAAGGTCGATTCCGCGACGCCCCGGAGTCGACGAAGACGGTCCGGCCTGGGCCGAACTGCACCTGATCGACGCGTCCGGAAGCAGCCGCGCTTTCATCACCGGCGAAGTCAATATCGGCCAGCTGGGCTGGATGCCGGACAGTTCGGCCGTCACCTTCGTGGCCACCCGGGGCGACGATGAACACGCCGCGCTGTATCGCATCCCGGTCGGCGGCGGCGAGGCGCAGCGCTTGATCTCGATAGGCACCGGCGTGGCCGGCTACAGCCTGTCGCCGGACGGCCAACGCGTGGCCCTGGTGGCAACCGATCCGCTCGACGAGGAAATCCAGTCGCTGCATGACAAGGGCTTCGATCAGATCATTTTCGAGGAGGACTGGCGTCCGCGGCGGCTATGGATCGCCGAGCTTGAAAACGGCGAGCCGGAAGCGGTCGAGATCGACGGTTCGGTACAGCGGGTGCAGTGGTCGCCGGCCGGCGATCGCCTGGCGGTGGTCGTCACTCCGCGCCAGCTGGTCGACGATACCCTGATGTTTCCGCGCATCCGCATCATCCGGCCCGACGGTGAGGAGCTGGGCCGGATCGACAACCCCGGCAAGCTCGGCCAGAGCGCCTGGAGCCCCGACGGCGACCACTTTGCTTTCATCGCCACCGACATCATCAACGATACCCGCGAAGGCCGCCTGATGGTTGCAGATCGTGATGGCGGCCAGTGGCTGAACCTGCTGCCGGATCTGGAAGGCCACGTCTGGCACGTGGACTGGAACGGCCCCGACCGCGTGCTGTTCATCAGCTATGAAGGCGTGGAGGCCCGGGTCGGTCAGATCGCCGTCGACGGCAGCGCCGAGCAGACCCTGTTCGCCGAAGACGGGCTGATCTTCGATGCCCTGTCGGTGGCCGAGACCGGGCGCCTGGCCCTGCGCGCCCACACGCCTGCGCATCCGGCCGAGGTGTATGCCGCCGCCAGCGCCAGCGGCGCGCCGGAGCGCCTGACCGACAGCAATCCGTGGCTGGAAGACGTGGCCCTGGCTCGCCAGGAAGTGGTGCGGTACCCGGCCGCCGACGGTCTGGAGATCGAGGGGCTGCTGGTCCGGCCGCTGGACTATCGGGAAGGGCAACGCTACCCGCTCATCCTCGCCGCGCACGGCGGCCCGGAGGCCCATTATTCCAACGGCTGGCTGACCTCGTACAACCTGCCGGCCCAGCACGCTGCCGCCGAAGGCTACTTCATGTTCTACCCGAACTACCGCGGCAGCACGGGACGCGGGGTGGAGTTTGCCCTGACTTCGCAGGGCCGACCGGCCAAGGAAGAGTTCAGCGACTTAGTCGACGGTATCGACCATCTCATCGAGCAGGGGCTGGTCGACGGCGACCGCGTCGGCATCACCGGCGGCTCCTACGGCGGCTACGCCTCGGCCTGGGCGGCAACTTATTACTCGGATCGTTTTGCCGCGGCGGTGATGAACGTCGGACTGTCGGACAAGATCGCCATGCTGGGCACCTCCGATATCCCGCAGGAGCTCTACCTGGCCCACTATCGCACCTGGCCCTGGGAGGACTGGGATCTGTATCGCAAGGCCAGCCCGATCTACTACGCCAGCCAGGCGCAGACCCCGATCCTGATCCTGCACGGCGATGCCGACCCGCGTGTCGATCCCACCCAGTCCCGGATCATGTACCGCTATCTGGTGCTGCAGGACGATCCGCCGCCGGTCCGGCTGGTGCTCTACCGCGGCGAGGGTCACGGCAACCGGCGCGCGGCTCCGCGCTGGGACTACAGCCTGCGCCTGATGCGCTGGATGAATCACTACCTGAAGGGCGAAGGCGGCGATCCGCCTCCTTACCAGATCGACTATCGTTTGGATTGATAAAAATCGCCTGGATTGATAAAAGGGAATTTGCCATGACCGATCAGGCCGAAAGCATCAACGTGCTCGGTGAGCGGCTGCGCGAATGCGGCCGCGACCCGGTCACCGGCTTTTATCGCGACGGCTGCTGCAACACCGGGGATTCCGATGCCGGCAGCCACACCATCTGCGCGATCATGACCGACGCCTTCCTGCGCTTCAGCGCCAGCCGCGGCAACGACCTGTCGACGGCGCGCCCGCAGTTCGGTTTTCCCGGATTGAAGGCGGGTGATCAATGGTGCCTGTGCGCGGCGCGCTGGCGCGAAGCCTTCGAAGCCGGCTGCGCGCCGCGGGTGGTGCTGGAGGCAACCCATCAAGCGGCACTGTCCTATGTCACGCTGGATCAGCTGAAGGCGCACGCGACCGGAACGCTGCATTGAATCGAAAACGCCCCGCGCAAGGCGGGGCGTGTCCGGCTCGAAGGAAGTCTTCAGGGTGCCGGTGTGATCGAAACCCGGACCCGCATCTGATCGCCCGGGTGTTCGCGCAAGGTTGTCTGGTGAACCTGTCCTTCGTAGAGGTAGGAGACCCGGTAACCGCTGATCACGTTGCGTTCCTCGTAATCGCGCTGGATGGTGCAGCGCTCTTCGGTGACTGGTACGTATCGCCCCGGCTGATTGGCTCGCGCACTATCCCGGCCGATCGACCCGCCCAGGGCCGCGCCGGCGATCGTGGCCGCCTTCTTGCCGCTGCCGCCGCCGAACTGGTTTCCGATCACGCCGCCGATGATGGCGCCGACGACGGTCGGTGTTGCGGAGCGGCGCGAGTCGGCAGTGCGTCGGTAAGAGGTTTCGTCCCAGCACACCGTCCGGTCCGTCGGGGTGCGCGTGACGGTGTAGTTCGGCTCGACCTCGACGACGGGCACGGTCTGGTAGTGAACGCCGGTTGCGTGGGCAAGGCCGGCGGCGAGGGTGAGCAATGCAATGGTCGCGGTTCTGGCAAGCATGTCGGTTCTCCTGATCGGGCCTTGCGGCGATGACAAAAGTCCAATTCCCGGCGCTGGATTCGGTAAGCTTGAAGGTCTTCGAATTCCAGCGTCGTGGTCAGATTAGAACGGCCAGGCTGAATTTGCCCTGAACCGGCTGGGGCTGGAAAAATATTCGGGGCTATTTGTGAAAATCAACGGAGAAACCATGGCTGCCCATACGACACAACAAATCAGGAATCTCGCTTTGTTCGGACACTCGGGGGCCGGAAAGACCTCGCTGCTCGACATGCTGATGGTCAAGGCCGGGATGCTGGGCGAACCCGGCAGCCTGGAGCGCGGCACCATGACCACCGACTACGATCCGCTGGAGCGCAAATACCAGTATTCGCTGGTCTCGGGGCTGGTCACCATTCCCTACCAGGATGCCGTCCTGAACGTGATCGACACGCCGGGAGATCCGGATTTTCGCGGTCAGGCGCTATCGGCGATGAGCGCGATCGAGACTGCCGTGGTCGTGGTCAACGCCAACGCCGGGATCGAAATGTCGACGCGCAGCATGATGCGTCGGGCCAGGCAGCGCAAGCTGGGTCGGATGATCGTCATCAATCGCATCGACGGCGACGATCTCGACCTTGCCGGACTGGTCGCCCGGATTCGGGAAGAGTTCGGGCCGCAGTGCCTGCCGATCAACCTGCCGGCCGAAAACTTCACCACCGTGCGCGACTGCTTCTATCGTACCGAGGGCGAGACCGACATCCTGTCCGTGGCCGACGCCCATACCGAGATCGTCGATCAGGTGGTTGAAGTCGACGAGGACCTGATGACGGCCTACCTGGAAGGCGAGGAAATCGGCGCCGAGCAGCTTCATGACGCATTCGAGAAGGCGTTTTGCCAGGGGCACCTGGTCCCGATCTGCTTTACCTCGGCCGTCACCGGCGCCGGCTGCGAGCATTTTCTGCGCCTGGCCCAGCGCCTGCTGCCGAACCCGGCCGAAGGCAACCCGCCGCCGTTCCGCAAGGGGCCGGAGCGGGATCGGGTCACGGCAACCCCGAATCCCGAGGATCACGTGCTGGCCCACGTCTTCAAGATCGCCAACGACCCGTATGCCGGCAAGCTTGGAATCTTTCGACTCTACCAGGGCACCATCCGACCAGACACCCAGCTCTACATCGGTGACGGACGCAAGCCGTTCAAGGTCTCGCACCTGTACCGCATGCACGGCAAGGAGCATCAGGAAATCGATGTCGCGATTCCGGGCGATCTGTGCGCGGTGGCCAAGGTGGACGACGTCTACTACGACGCCATCCTGCACGACTCGCACGACGAGGACCACTATTTCCTCAAACCGGTCGACTTTCCGCAGCCGATGTTCGGGGTCGCCGTTTCGGCCAAAACGCGCGGCCAGGAGCAGAAGCTCGCAGCGTCGCTGGAGCGTCTGAGCGAAGAAGACCCCTGCTTCGTGATCGACCACAACCAGGAATTGAACGAGACCGTGGTGCGCGGCCTGGGAGAGATGCACCTGCGGGTGATGCTGGAGCGCCTGCAGACCCGCTACGGCGTCGAGGTCGATACCCGTCCACCGCGCGTGGCTTATCGCGAGACCATCACTCGGCGGGCCGAGGGTCATCACCGGCACAAGAAGCAGACGGGCGGGGCCGGCCAGTTCGGTGAGGTCTTTTTGCGCATTGCGCCGCTGGGCCGCGGCGAGGGCTTTTCCTTCCGCAGTGAAGTCGTCGGCGGAGCGATTCCCACCAGCCTGATCCCGGCCGTTGAAAAGGGTGTTCGCCAGGTGCTCGACGATGGGGCCATCGCGGGTTTTCCGTTGCAGGACGTGGAGGTCGTGGTCTATGACGGCAAGTTCCACTCGGTCGATTCCAAGGAGATCGCCTTCGTCGTCGCCGGTCGCAAGGCTTTTCTCGATGCGATCGCCAATGCCGGCCCCCAGATTCTTGAGCCCATCGTCGAGCTCGAGGTCACGGTGCCGGACACCGTCATGGGCGATGTGACCGGAGCGCTGGCTTCCAAGCGCGCCCGTATCCAGGGCACCGACAGCCACAGTGGCACCACCACGACCATCAAGGCGGCAGTGCCGCTGTCGGTGCTCAGCGAATTTCCTACCGAGCTCAAGAGCCTGACGGGCGGACAGGGGCGTTACACGATGTCCTTCTCGCACTATGAAGCCGTGCCAGGGGACATCCAGAAGCAGCTGGTCGAGGAGCATCGTCCTTCCGAGGAAGACGAGGACTGATCGCGGCGTTGCCCGAGCTCCGCCTCAGGAGGCCGGGCGAAAGCGCTCCAGCAGATCCTCGTGCAGGCGGTCGACCTGTTCGTTCAGGTCGGCCAGCGAACCGGTATTCTCGATCACCCGATCGGCCCGGGCCAGGCGCGCCGCGCGTTCGGCTTGCGCTGCCAGGATCCGATCGATGGCCGGATCGTCGACCCGTTCACGTTGTCTGAGTCGTTTGCGCTGCAGGGCCTCCGGCACATCCACGACCACGACCAGGTCGGCATCCGGGAACAGACCGCTTTCGACCAGTAGCGGTACGACGAGGACGCAATATGGCGCGCCGGCCAGCTTTCGAATGCGGTCGCGAGCATGCGCCTCGATCAGGGGATGAAGGATTTGCTCCAGCCGTTTCCGGCTTTCCGGGTCCCGGAAAACCCTGGAACCCAATGCCTTGCGGTCCAGCGTTCCATCCGGCCCCAGCACGTCCGAGCCGAACGCGCGCGTGACCGCGGCCAGGCCGGGCGTTCCCGGCGCGACCACCTCGCGCGCGATGCGATCGGTGTCGACAATCGGCACACCCAGGGCCTCCATGCGTTGGGAAACCGCGGTCTTGCCGGAGGCGATGCCCCCGGTCAGGGCAACGATGGGCGTGGTCCCGGCAGCAGTCGACATGGTTCAGTCAGTCGCGAAGTTGCCTTGCCGGCAAACCGTCAAATCAATGTTCAGCTTCAGGGCTCCAAAGTCGCGCGAGGAGCGCCAGTCTAGCGCAATGGCGCGCCGAGTCCGGGGCCCTTGGCCAAGGCAAACTTTTCAGGCGCGGGTTTTTGCGGTACTTTATCAACAGGGATCTTGCAATTTTTGGGGGAATATCATGATCAAGCTGATGATCGTCGAGGATCATGAGCTCTTCCGGACCGGAATCAACAACATTCTGGCGGGAGTGGCCAATATCGAGGTGGTGGCCGAAGCCTCCAGCGGGGAAGAAGCGATTCGACTGGCGCGTCGACTGGCGCCCGATGTGATCCTGATGGACGTCGGCCTGCCCGGTCTGTCGGGCCTGGAAACCACCGAGCGAATCCTCAAGACCCAGCCTGATGTCCGGGTGATCGT
>JAWLFD010000100.1:0-8352 GCA_041685745.1 Wenzhouxiangella sp. | reverse complement strand
GATTCTTCCTTCCCCGACAACCTCGCAAGCCCATTCCGGAATCGTGCCGGCATCGCAGCGAACCTCGCTGCTCTCGCCTGGAGTCACGGTGCATTCGGCAGCCTGGCGGAACACCCCGGCCACTTCGTACCCGTCCGGCGCATCGAGGCTGAACTCGAGCTCGAACCCGGAATTTTCTGAAAGGTTGGTCACCGAAAACTCGACGAACTGGCTACCGGCAATGGCCATGTCGATCAGCCCGGAAGCGACCGACAGTTCGGCGGGCCTGGCCAGCACGGTCACGACAGCGGCCGCTTCAACGACGACCCCGCGGCGTTCGCAGGCCAGCTCGACGGTGTAATCGCCTCTCTCGAGAGGCTCGGTATTGACCGTCTCGCTTCCCGTCGCCGGCTTGTCGGCGCCCGGCCAGGCGGTACCGGGCAAACCCGAGCCGGTGCAGGACAGGCCTTCGGTGCCGGTCCAGCTGATGGTCAGGTCGTCGCCGCGAATCAGCGAGGTCGGCACAAGCGCCAGGGTCAGCTCCACGGGAAGCAGCGTGACCTCGGCACTGGCCTGGATGACGGCGCCAAGGCGCTCACATTCCAATGCGACCGTGTAATTGCCGGCCGTGAGGTCTCCCGTGGCGATGGTTTCGCTGCCCGAGGCCGGCTTGCCGGCGCCAGGCCAGGCCGTGCCCGCCAGACCCGAGCCCGTGCACAGCAGACCTTCGGTACCGGTCCAGCTGATGGTCAGGTCGTCGCCGCGGATCAGCGGCGTCGGGGTCGCCTCGAGGGTCAGCTGCAGCGGCAGCACCGTCACGCTGGCCTCGGCTTCGACCGTCAGGCCCGCGCGCTCGCACAGCAGGCCGACCGTGTAGTCGCCCGCCGCCAGCGGCGCCGTGGCGATGGTTTCACTGTCAGACGCCGGCTTGCCTTCGCCCGGCCAGGCCGTGCCCGCCAGGCCGGTGCCGGTGCACAGCAGGCCTTCCGTGCCGATCCAGTTGATGGTCAGATCGTCGCCGCGGATCAGCGGCGTCGGGGTCGCTTCGAGGGTCAGCTGCAGCGGCAGCACCGTCACGCTGGCCTCGGCCTCCAGGGTCAATCCTTCCCGCTCGCACGACAGGCCGATCGTGTAGTCGCCCGCCGCCAGCGGCGCCGTGGCGATGGTTTCAGTACCCGAGGCCGGCTTGCCGGCGCCAGGCCAACTCGTGCCCGCCAGACCCGAGCCGGTGCACAGCAGACCTTCGGTACCCGTCCAGCTGATCGTCAGGTCGTCGCCGCGGATCAGCGGCGTCGGGGTCGCATCGAGGGTCAGCTGCAGCGGCAGCACCGTCACCGGGGCTTCGGCCTCCACCGTCACGCCGTTGCGCTCGCACAGCAGGCCGACCACGTAGTCGCCTGCCGCCAGCGGTGCCGTGGCAATCGTTTCACTGCCCGAGGCCGGCTTGCCGGCGCCCGGCCAGGCCGTGCCCGCCAGACCCGAGCCCGTGCACAGCAGGCCTTCGGTCCCGGTCCAGCTGATCGTCAGATCATCGCCGCGGCGCAGGCTGGCCGGCGTGGCCTCCAGGGTCAGCTGAAGCGGCAGCACCGTCACGCTGGTCTCGGCTTCGACCGTCAGGCCCTCGCCCTCGCACAGCAGACCGATCGTGTAGTCGCCCGCCGCCAGCGCCGAGGTGGCGACGATTTCGCTTCCCGAGGCCGGCTTGCCGGCGCCGGGCCAGCTCGAACCCGCCAGGCCGGTGCCGGTGCACAGCAGTCCTTCCGTGCCGTTCCAGCTGATCGTCAGGTCGTCGCCGCGCAGCAGCGCCGTCGGCGAGGCGTCCAGATTCAGCACCAGCGGCTGCAATGTGAAGGTGCGCTGGGCACCGATCGTCAAGCCCTCGCGCTCGCACTGCAAGCCCACCAGGTAGTCACCGGGTTCCAGCACGGCGGTTTCGACGGCCTCGCTGCCGGTTCCCGGCTTGCCCTCGCCCGGCCAGGTCGTCCCCTCGAGACCTGAACCGCTGCAGATCAGGCCCTCCGACCCGCTCCAGCTGATCGTGAGAATCTCGCCGCGAACCAGGGTAGCCGGCAACGGCTCGAAGAGCAGCGTCAAGGGTTCGACGGTCAGCACAGCGCTTGCGCTTGCCTCCTGGCCGGGTCGCGAGCAGCTGAGCCCGATCGTGTAAGTGCCTGCCGGCAGCGTGGAGGTATCGAGCTCGAACAACCCGGCGTTGGCCAGCAGGCCGTCCCATTGGGTACCGGGCAGGCCGGTGCCGGTACAGGAAGAAAACTCGTCATCCGGGATCACCGACCATTCGATTTGGACCAGATCGCCGGTGATGGCCTGTTCCTGCGAAAGGAGCAAGGTGAGATCGAGCGGATCATCGGTCACCGTCAGCTCGACCGTGTCGCTGGCGGAAAACTCGCCGCGCTGGCAGAGCAGATCGAGCGCGTAGGTGCCGGGAAGAATCAGGCCGGTGTCGAGATCAAGGACGCCTGAGTTGGCGACCGGGCCGGTCCACTGGTCAATCGCCGGCGTACTCGTGGCGGTGCACACGGTGCCCGAGTCATCGGGGAACGCGGCCCAGCTGAGACTCGCGATGCCGCCCAGCGCCACCGACGTCCCTTCGAGGGTGAGGGAGGCCACGACCGGCTCGAGCACGGTCAGGGAGGTCTCGGCCGCGACCGTTTCGCCATCGAGCGCACAGCTCAGCGCAATCAAGTATTCGCCCGGCGCCAGCGGCGTGGAATCGACGTCGGCGAATCCGTCGGCCGGTTTGCCGGGGCCGTCCCAGGTCGTCCCGGCCAGGCCGGCGCCCGTGCACTCGACCGCCGCAACATTCGGCGTGGCTCGCCAGAAAATGAAGATCAGCTCGCCCTGGCGCACCGTGGGGACTTCCAGGCCGAGTGCCTCGATGGCGAGGGGTGCGGTTTCTAAAGCGCCGATGTCAGCCGCCAGGCCAACCTCGCGGGCGAAGCCGAACCCGCCGCGCTGGTCGGAGGTCAGCTGCAAGGGATTGAGTCCCTCGTCAATGACCGAACTGCCGGTCAGCGGGCGATGCGTAAGAGCGCAACCGATCGACGGGTCGACTGTCGCGCCGGCCGGCTCGAAGCAGCCGTTATCCCGAAGGACCTCGATATCGAGCAAATCGCCGAAGCCGATGAAGTTGTTCTGGTCGACCAGTGTTACTGATCGCTGGCCCTCGGTGATGACCAGATCGGGATCGCTCTCTCCAGCAGTGCTGTTGGCCGACAGAATCGTGCTGGTGATTTCCGGGGCAAATGTCCCATCCGCATTCAGGCGCGGGGGCTGGGGCTTGCTTTGACCTTCGCTACGGTCCTTGAGCATTTGAAGCCGAGACAGGGAAAACGTGGCCGGAGAAACGAAGAAGGGATCGACAATATCGACGCCGCCGGCGCCGAAACTTGCCAAATTGTTGGTGATGGTGGAGTTGGAAATCAGCGCATCCGGGCTCTCGTCCCCATCGATATCGACACGCGTATCAGGCGCGATCCAGCGGATGCCGCCGCCGCTTCCAAGGGCACTGTTGCCGGAAATGGTCGAATTGACGATCTTCAGAGCGCCCTGGGACTCGCCGATGAAGGAAATGAACGAGGCAGACGCCAGAACTCCACCGCCGTTGCCGTTGGCGACATTGTCCCGGACTGTTGATGCAGAAATGTTGATATAGGAGGCAAAAACGCCGCCGCCGGTGCCTGCCTGGTTGCCCGAGACGATGCAGTTGTCGGCAAAAAATGCGCCGGCAAGCACCCCACCGCCCTGGGAATTCTCATCGCTTGACCGGTTGTCGGCAATTCTCGAGTCGAAACAAATCACGGTCCCGTTGTCGTTTGCAGTACTGACCCCGGCTCCGTTCGCGTCATCGCCGTCGATGGCCTGGCCACCAACGGTATTGCCGTACACCGAACTGAACTCCAGCAAAACTTCATCGGCCGCCCAGATCCCGCCGCCATGGGCGCCACGACCTTGCGTAGTGCTGTTGCGGACAATGGTTTCGAAGAGTTGCACCGAGCCTTCGCTGCAGATGGCGCCGCCCTGGCCGGTCGCTGTCGAGCAGTTGATCAACGGTGTCTCGGTAAATGACGAGCCGGGTTCCGTGGTAAGTCCGTTTTCGATGATCAGGTGCTGCAGGAACAGGATCGGAAACACTTCGCCTGAAGCACGTGCCGCAAAAACTCTTGAGGCGTTATCGCCGCTGATCGTGACCGGTTGATCCGGCGGGCCGGCGATCACCAGATCCTCGGTGATTTCGACCTGTCCCTCGGTCAGCGTGATCGCGGTGATACCCGGCGCGAACTCGATGACATCGGGGCCTGACGTCTGATTGGCCTCGGTCACCGCAGCGCGAAGCGCCGCATCGGTCGCCTCGGTAACCTGGAAGGTAGCGCCGAGGGCCAATGGACTTCCCAGCACGGCCAGGCTCAGCAAGGCCGCAACGGACAGCCGGCGGATATTGCGACCCGTCCGACTCCCTATGAAAAGAGACGGAAAGCTATTCAAACTCGAGACGTCTTTCATTTCGATTTTCCCAATCTTTCATGGACGCTGTCGGGCGCCCGACAGCGATGCTGAATCGAATATCCTCATCCGGCGTGGCACCGTGATGTCAGGACTTCAATCCCCTCCCGCAAGCAGCGGTCTATCTTCTTTCACGGTCGGTTGCCGGCGGCGGTGATGCTCCAGGACCGGGGCGCTCTGGCGGCGCTCTTCGGGCCTCAGCCGCTGCTGTCGTCTCCCGTGGGAATGAAAAAGAAACTTCCGGCTTCGTGACCCGCTTCGCGAATCGGCCGCATCTCGGGTCGCTGATCCATGCCCTGCACCGCAGCCAGGCCGGCGGTGCGCTCGGCCACCTGGGCAAAGACATCCTGGGCCCTGAGCAGCGAGCTTGCGCCTTCCAGCGATTCGATCAGGGCACGGGCGAACACCGAGTGTTCGCCGCTGGAGCCGTCGAGAACGGGCTTCAGTCCGCCCGAAGAGATCACGAAACGCGCCTTTCGCGACAGGCTCAGATCGATCAGGCGGTCCGACAATTCCATACCGGATCCCAGCATCATGGTGGCCGGGTCGGTCGACATGGCGCCGCCGAAACACGAATCGGCGACCACCAGCACGCTGCGCGCATCGAGGATCGCCAGGTAATCGTTGATCGCGGAGTTCGAGACCCAGAAGGTGGTTCGATCGAGTTCGGCGTTGACCGGCAGCCAGTAGCCCCGGCGCAGCTGTTCGGCTTCGGGACGCAACAGCTGGCCGTGACCGGCGAAATACAGCAGGACGTTGTCGTCCGGGCCGACCCGCTCGCGCAGATCATTGATCGAGCTCAGAATCTCCTTGCCCGAAGCGTCCAGCAGAAGCGTCGTGTCGAACCCGTATCGCGAAGAAAGAATTTCGGCCAGTCGCCGTGCGTCCTGGTGGGGCGACTCCAGCGGCTCCCAGAATGCGTAGGACTGCAGGCCGACGATCAGCGCGAAGTACTTGCCGAAGCGCTCCGTGTCGACGTTGCCGGAAAAGTGCTGCTGCTGGGCCGTGCGCTGCTCGTCGCCGGCGGCCGGAGCGGAAATCTCCGAGCCGCGAAGTCGCACCAGCCGCCCCTCGGTTTCGGCCGCCCGGTCTTCGACCCGGGCGAGCATGCCTTCGAGGGTGGCGATGGTCGCCTCGGCCTCGGCGCTGCTGCCGGCCTGGCGATCGAGCTGTTCGCGCAAGGTTTCGACCTGCTGCTGCAATGCCCGCTGTTCGGCCTGGCTCTGCTCGAGCTCCTGTTCAAGTTCGGCGCGCAGGTTTTCCATGCGCTGCTGGGCGGCCGAAGCGAAGATCAGGTCGTCGTCGTCGACACCGGCGGCCCGGCGATACCACTTCAGCGCCTCGGCGGGATCGGGCTCGACGCCCAGACCGCGCTCGTAGAAATAGCCCAGGTTGACCTGCGATCGGCTGTATCCCTGCTCGGCAGCGCGCAGGTACCAGGCCATCGCCTCGGCGTAATCCGGCTCCCGACCCAGACCCTTCTCGTAAATCTCGCCGACGTAATGCTGCGCTTCGGCGTCGCCCTCCCGAGCCCGCTCCATCCACACGCCGAGGGCGGACTGGTAATTGGCCCGGCTGTAGGCGGTGTACTCTCCGCCGCGGATGCGGCAATCGATCGCGGTCGTGCGCACCGGGCGGCGCGGCGACATGAACATCGAGCGGCCCATGCGGCGGACTTCGCCCGGCAAAAGGCAGTCGACCACGTACAGATCGTCGTATTCGGAGAATCCTTCGGTCTCGACCGCATCAGGGGAAAACTCGCGGACCTGCTGAGCGAAGCAACCCTGCACCGCAAAGAGCAGCGCTATGGCTGCCACAAGCTTTCCGATGAAGAACCGCTGATCCATGCTGATTTGGGCTAACCCACGAGCTGAGGAACTTTTGGACATTACGCCAGCGATGAGATGTATGTCAAGATTTTAAAATCGGCAAGTTGACGACATCGCTATATTAGATTTTTCTTTTGGACAAATTGACATGCGCCCTGAATCCCTCATTTTTCTGCTGACAGCCTTCGTGATCGCCCTCCCCTTCCTGATCACGATGAACCAGTGTCTGGACCACGTCGCCGATGAGAATCGGCGCATTGCCCGGTGGCAGCTATGGCTGAACCTGATCCCGGTCTTCAACATCTTCTGGGTCTTCGTGACCGCGCACAGATTTTCCCGGTCCATGGAAGCGGAGACGCGCCGGCGATCCGGCGAATCCGGCCGTGCGTACGCCTCGCTGGGCCTGATCACGGCTGCCGCGTTTGCCGGTTTCATGGCGACCGTGCCGTTCGGCGCGTGGAACTGGCTGATGTTCGGCGCCTGGGTTCTGGCACTGGCCCTGTACTGGAAAGAGATCGCGCTGCAAATGGTCTGGCTTATCCGGAATCCGCCGCCCCTGGATACTTCTGAATGATCCGCTCATCCGACCGGATGTAGACTTGCCACCCAGGCCCGAATCAAACCCGTTTGACCGATCCCGATGCGCATTCCGACCGTTCCCGGCCTGGCCTTGATCAGCGCTCTTGCCGTCTCTGCTGCCCTTGCATCGGACTGGGGTGATGCCATTCGAACCAATGAGCTCGACGTGCTGCGGGAACTGTATCCGGCGCGCGCGAACGTCGACGAAGCGAACGAACACGGCAAGACCGCGCTGATGGCGGCTGCCGCTGCCGGGGATGGCGAGCTGGTGGAGGAACTGCTCGCCGCAGGTGCCGATCCGGCGGCAACCAACGACCTGGACGGGTCGGTACTGATGTATGCCGTCGGCAGCGGCGATCGGTCCGTCGTGGAGCGCCTGCTCGCCGCCGGAGTCGAAGTGAACGCCCGGGCCAGCAACGGCTGGAGCGCGATCATGATGGCCGCGGCCAAGAACCTGGACGAACTGATCGACCTGCTCGGCGCGGCCGGCGCCGACCCCAATCTGCCCGACATCTACGGCTGGACACCGCTGATGCGGGCTTCGTTCGAAGGGCATGGAGCCGCAGCCAAAGCCCTGCTGGAGCTGCCCGAACTGGACCTGGACTCGCGTAATCGCAACGATCAGAACGCGCTGCATCTTGCGGTGATCGCAGGCCGGACCGAGATGGTCGAGACTCTGCTCGCCCGCGGCCTGCCGCAGGTCAGCGATCTCAATGGCCATACACCGCAGTCCATCGCCAGGCAACTGGATCGAAGCGACCTGCTGGCGATGCTGCAGGCAAAACAGCAGGACGATCCGACGCCAGGGCCGTGAAAACCGGCCCGGTCTGGCTGCTTATACTCCGCTCAGACAAAACATCAGGGAGAACGCATGAAACGCCGGGAGTTCGTCAAGGCCTGTGCCGCCACCGCCATTCTCGTCCACCACAACCCGATGCTGCTGGCCGATACCCGGGACCGCAGCCATCTGCACGAACCGGTCCGCCTGGTCGATCTTGAGGGCAACCCCATCCGACCGGCTGATCTGAAGCCGCACGTCAACTACGTCTTCCGCTACCCCTACGAGTGCACGCCCTGCTTCCTGCTTGATCTGAACCGCCCGACCGAGGCCGATGTCCGCCTGAAGACCGAAAACGGTGACGACTATGTCTGGCGCGGCGGCGTCGGACCCAAGCGTTCGATCGTCGCCTATGCCGCGATCTGCACCCACCGGCTGACCCACCCGACCGAACACGTCAACTTCATCGCTTACCGCCAGAGCCGCAACCCTGAGGCGGACCCGGCCGCCAACCGCATCGTGTGCTGCATGGAATATTCCAGCTACGACCCGGCCCGGGGCGCGGCCGTCACCTCGGGGCCGGCACCCAGCCCGCTGACCGGCATCCTGCTCGACTACGACGAGGCGACCGACGAGATTCATGCCGTCGGCATCACCAGCGAAGAC
>JAWLFD010000099.1:0-8428 GCA_041685745.1 Wenzhouxiangella sp. | reverse complement strand
GGTTGATGGTCCGGAAGTCGAGCTTGCCTGCCAGCAGGAGGATCAACTATGGTCAACGAGCTCAGGATTCAGCCGCAACGCGCTCGAGAAACGACTGAATTCGTTCGAAGTAATCACCCCAAAAATCGCTGACCATCTGCTCGCCATGCGGGTAGGTCGAAACGGTGAAATCCGTGAATTGCTCTTGCATCCTCGCTCTTCCATTGGCGACAAGGTCTTGCATCGGATGATTTGTGAACAGGGCATCCAGTCGGGCGACGCGTTCCGAGTCGCCGAAAACACTGCAGGGATAAGATTCAGTGATCTCCGGACATCGCTCAACCGAGTTTCGCTCGAATCGATATAGATTCGACCACATCCACTGCCCCTCAAACGCGGGGGGGCCGTCAAGATAGAGAGTAGGAACGTCGATGCTGAGCTCTGTGTCGGAGAGAAACGCGGGAACATAGCCTCCAAGTCGCTCCGACGTCAGCTGGTCGATTCGGTCATCCGTGTTCGCGATATCGCGCGCACCGCGCCACCATCCGGAGGCAAAAGCAAACGCATCCGGGTTAGAAATATCCAGCAGAGGTTGGGCCATGCCCTCCAACAGGACCATGCCCGCCATACGGTCGGGATGATTTTCTGCCAGCCAGAGCATTTCGTTCTGTGAAGGTGTTCGGCCGACAAAGATCGCACGCTCGACTCCGCTGGCATCGAGCAGCGCTATCAGATCACGCCCGGTGGTTGCAGCATCGTACCCGCTGCCGGGATCTTCGGTGAGCCCATAGCCGCGGCGAATGGGGGCTAAAACCCGATACCTCTCGCCAAGCCTGGCTACAAAATTCCGATGGCCGGCACCGCTTGCAATCCATCCCTCTTGGGCTGCCGGGTCTTCCCATTTCGGATTGGGATCGAAATAGTCATGCATGTCCTGCATCACCACGATGGGGATTCCGGATGCGCCGGCGCGGTAAACCTGCATCTCGATCGTGGCCGTATCCACCATTTCGCTTCGAACGGTCTCAGGCCAGAAGTCTGGACGATCGGCAGCAACCTGACTTGCCAAAATTACTGCACTTGCTATCAGAAGCAGTCTCATCGTGGCTCCCATCAATTCATCGCAGTTACGGTAGTGAAGGCACTCGCTTCTCACGCATGTTACGCAGAACGCGGAACCGATGGAAGGTCAGCGTGCATCCATAAGTCTCCATTTGGAATCCTTCATCCGCAATTCTATGCGACCATCCGATCCCCAGTCTATGAGTCACCCGGCCGGTAAACCCATACAAATCAATAAGATGGTGGGCCCTGCAGGACTTGAACCTGCGACCTACCGATTATGAGTAGAGTGGGCGATCAAGCCTCAGGCCTGAACACCACGCTAACGCCTCCGGAATTGTTCTCTATCAGTTGCTTCTTCACGCGTTCAAACAGCACTCTTGGAAGCATTCCATAGGTTCGTTCACCTGAGGGAGACTTGCGGATATCGGGACCGGGCCAGATGAACTGATTTATTTCCGTGGTGATGATCCAACAAGGGCGCTCATCATCCAGCCCTAAACGGTCGCAGGTCTGTCGGGGAAGTTGGACGCCATGGTCCTCCTCGGGTTGCGTATGAGTAATTGGGCATACGCTAACGAGGTTCTTATCTGCCTGGACGATCATTACCGTGCACGGGCGATCTTTTCGTCCATCGACGCGGCCTTGGCGTTCCTCATAACGCCAGAGATAGGAGTATTGGATTACGTCACCCGGCTGCACCGGGATAGAGGAAGTCAATCAGTCGACCTCGTGATCGAACTCAGCAGCCTCAGCAGGTGCCTCAGCTGCTCGAAGCAGCCTGAGGGTTTCTTCATCAAACTCGCCCGCCAGCAGGACACGGCGGTCGCGAGCTTTGAGTCGAGCATATTCATGAGCAGAGATCAGGACTGCCGCCGATTTCCCGTGGTTGAGAATCTCGACCGGTTCACGCTGCGCCTCGCGAATCACTTCGCCGAACCTGCGCTGGGCATACGTTGCTTTTACTTGGGACATGGGCCAATCCGAAAAATCTGAATTATCTGTATTTTACACAAAATGCGAAAAAGCTGCAATTCCGACCGTGTTCGGTATTGCGGATTGCCAAGGGAGAACCAATGCCGGCTATCGAAGATGGCCGGCCAGTCTATGGTCACTCAACCATAAAACCGTGAGAAATTAGGTAGATGGTGGGCCCTGCAGGACTTGAACCTGCGACCTACCGATTATGAGTCGGCTGCTCTAACCAGCTGAGCTAAGGGCCCGGGACGTTCAGTTTTCGTCGGAAGAAGCGGCTGGGTCGGGGGTGGTTGCGGCAACCGGCTTGGGCGTGAGGCCCTTGGCTTCCAGTTCTTCCTTCTTTCTGTCCTGGATGTAGGACAGGTTTTTCTTGTACATTTCGGCGACCCGGTCGACGCCGCCCGGGGCCAGGAAACCCTCGTTGCCGGCCGCGGTGAAGGTGGCGTAGACGCCGGAGGCGGCCATCAGCGCCGCCGAGACCAGTTTCATGTCGAAGCCCTTGTCGTTGACCATGGAGTTGGCCATCTGGATGAATTCGGACATCGCCTGGTTGTGGGCGTCGATCTGCTTTTGCTTTTCGGACATGCAGGATCCTGAAGTTGGCACGATGAAAGTAGCACGAGAATACCATGGGCGTTGGTTCGCGGGCCGTGCCGGTGACGTTCGCCGGTTGACTTTGTCGGCCGGACGGTGCAGTTTTAGCGGTTGTCCTCAAGGTTTCTGAAAACGACCGCCCTATGCTTTTCCTGGCCAGGCCGGCTCTTCGATTTTTCGGCTTTATGACGCTGCTGCTGGGCCTGGTCTCGGCGGGCAGTCTGCGTGCTGATCACGAGGTGCGCTTCGACCGACTGACGATGACCGAAGGGCTGTCCCAGTCCTCGGTCTCGGGCATTGCCCAGTGCAACGACGGCTACCTCTGGTTCGGAACGCAGTACGGACTCGACCGCTTCGACGGCTACAGCATTCGATCCTTCCGCCACGACCCGGAGGATCCGGCCAGTCTCGACCACAGCCTGATCACGGACCTGAAGCTGGCCGCCGACGGGCGCTTGTGGGTGACCACGGCGGCCGGCCTGAACCGTTTCGATACCCGCACCGGTCGGGCCGAGCGCTTCGGGATGGCCGGGCCGAAACTCTCCGAGGGCGAATCGCGATTGACCGAAATCGTCGTCGAGCACCCGGATGGCCGCCTGTTTCTGTCCGCGTACGGGCGAGTGCGGGTGTGGCGTCCCGACACCGGCAAGGTTCACCGGATTCCGTTTGGCGAAAAGATCGAACCCGATCAGTTGGCCGACCGCTCCGCGGGGCTCGATCACCAGGGCCGCTACTGGGTCTTCAATGCCGTCGGACTGTGGCGCCTGGACGAGGCGAACGCTCGCATGGAGCTGGTTCTGCCGCTGGAGCAGAACCCTGACTTCCGGATGTTCCATCCCCTGAGCATTACCGCAGACGGCGCGCTCGCCGTGGTCGCAGATCACGTCTTCCTGCTGATCGATCCGGACAGTCTGGAGATTCTCGAGCAGCTGACGCTGGAAGACGTCGGCGGTGTCGACGATCGCTTCAACGGCGTGATGTCGACCGCCGACGGTCTGGTCTGGCTGCCGACCCCGACCCGCCTGCTGCGCTACCGGCCGGCGGATCGGTCCCTCAAGGTCATGTACGACGGGGGGCGCCTGGATCCGGCCGAGAATGCAAGGCAACGCCTGACCATGAAGCAGCATCCCAACGGGGATTTGTGGTTTGCCAGCCAGTACGGTCTGGCTCACGTGGATGCCGAGAGCGAAGCGATTCGGGTATTCGGCCACGACCCGACCGACCCGTTCAGCATGCCCCAGACCGTGCCCCAGGTCCCGATCACCCTGTTCATTGATCGCCAGGGCCTGGTCTGGGTCGGCACCAACCTCGGCGGTGTCGGCTGGCATGCGCCCGAAAACGCCCGTTTCCGGCATATCTCCGACGACAGCCGGCCCAGCTTGAGCGCGATTCCCTTCGCCGGTCAGAACGTGGTGCGGTCGATCGTTGAAACCGATACCGCCGGCCACACGGATCTCTGGCTGGCCCTGGACCGCGCCGGCCTGCGGCGGCTGCGTCTTCAGCCGAATGGCTTTTTCCAGTGGTACCGCAGCTACCACGCCGCGGGCGAGGAGTCGCTGCAGCTGCCGGAAAACCAGGTCCAGTCGCTGGCCGCCGACCCGGCAAGATCGCTGGTCTGGGCGCTCGGTGCGCAATATCTGGTCGCCATCGATACCCGATCCGATGCGGTCGTGAGTCGGCTTTCCCTGCGCAATGCGCTGGGCATCTCGGGGGCTGGACGCATGCTGCGGCTGGGGCGGGATCGACAGACCTTGTGGCTCGGCACGGGCGATGGTGTGTGGCGGTTCGAAATCGGTGACACGCCCGCGGACCTGCAACAGGTCGGACCGCAGCGGCTGCCGGGTCTGGGGGTGAACGATTTCATCGAGACCGAAGCCGGTGAGCTGCTGGTCGTCGGCGACGGGGGTTTCGGGCGCATTGCCGTCGGGGAGGCGGCAGACGATGTCCTCATTCCCACCGAGAAGCTGCACCCGGTCCGCTCGAGCCCGCTGCACACCATTGCTCCGCATCACGAGGAAGGCTGGTGGATCGGCGGGCGCGAGATCGGTCTGGGTCACGTGCGCTTCAGCGGTTCGGCCGGCGCCGGCCCGCTCGCGCGGACCGAATGGTTCGACCGGACGACGGGACTGATTGACGACACCATCTACGCCATCCTGCCCGAGCCCGGCGGCGAACTCTGGATGAGCACCAACAGCGGCCTGATGCGCTGGAATCCGGCCACCGGCCAGGTGCGGCATTTCACGCCGATGGACGGCGTTCAGGCGCTGGAGTTCAATCGTGCCGTGGCCCACGTCAGCCCGCGCGGCGAGTTCTATTTCGGCGGCGTCAACGGCGTCAACCGGTTTCGGCCGGGACGTTTCGATTCGCTGCAGCCGCCGCCGCGCGTGCACCTTCAGGAGGTCCTGGTCAACGGCGAGATGATCGACCTGGACGGGCGCGAAGCACCGAGTCTTCGGCTGCGCCACGACGAAGACGATCTGGAAATTCGATTCGTCGGCCTGCAGTTCTCCGACCCGCAGCGCGTGCGTTACGCTTTTCGCCTCGAAGGAGTTGATGCCGACTGGATCGACGGCGGCAATCGCCGCCAGGTGCGCTATGCCAGCCTGGCGCCCGGCACGTATCGTTTCCACCTCAAGGCCGGCAACAATGACGGCGTCTGGTCGGACGAGCAGGTCCTGCTGGCCGCGACCGTGGCCGCCCCGCCATGGGCCACTTCGTGGGCGCTGGCCGGCTACGGACTGCTCCTGATGATCGCAGCCCTCGGGACGTATGCAGTATACGTGCGTCGACGTCGCGCCCTGGAAGCCGAGGTCGCCAGCCGCACGGCCGCGCTGACCGAGCAGCAAATGCTGATTCAGCGCCAGGCGCGTGAACTGGAGCAGGCCCTGGAAGCACGCACCGTGCTGTTTGCCAACGTCTCGCATGAGTTTCGAACGCCGTTGACCCTGATCAAGGCCAGCCTCGACCGGATCGAGCGCGACGGCCCGAGTCCCGATGTGCTGGCGACCGGGCGGCGTTACCTGCGCCGCTTGCTGCGCCTGGTCGATCAGCTGCTGGACTTCTCGCGCCTGAGCTACGAGCAGTGCGAGACCACCCGCGAGGCCTGGCCGATCGGGCGCATGGTGCGGCTGACGGTCGACGCTTTCAGCCAGGTCGCCAGAGAGCGAAAAATCGAGCTGCTGCCCGATGTCGAGCCCGGCTGGCGCACCCGCTGCGACCAGGAGCAGATCGAAAAGATCCTGCTCAACCTGCTCACCAACGCGCTGAAGTTCACCCCCGCCGGCGGGCAGGTTCGCGTCGAGCTCAGCGGCGGCGAGAACGGGGTCGAACTCAGCGTGGCCGATTCCGGCCCCGGCATTCCGGACAACGAACTGGCAACCATTTTCGAGCGTTTCTACCGGGTGCCGGCCTCGGAGCAGGGTGCGATCGAAGGCGCCGGGATCGGCCTGGCCCTGGTCAAGGAGGCCGCGCTGGCCAACGGCGGCTCGGTTCGTGTTGAAAGCAAGCCGGGACTGGGCAGTCGTTTTACCGTCAGCCTGCCGGCCTGGCGGGAAGCGCATGCTGCCGGCCCCATGGTGCTGCTGGCCCAGGGTGAACGAAGCCGCGAGATCGAGTCGCTGATGCCGGTGCCCAGTGCCGCTCTGCCGTCCGCCGTCGCCGAGTCCGGTCCGGACCGGCCCCGGGTGCTGGTGGTCGAAGACAATGTCGACATGCGCAACTACCTCAGCGAGCTGCTGGCCGCCGGTTGGCAGGTCGAGCAGGCGGCCGACGGCCAGGCCGGCCTGGAAGCGGCGCGAACGTTCCAGCCGGATGTGATCGTCAGCGACATCATGATGCCCGGCCTGGACGGTTTCGAGCTGCTCGCGCAGCTGCGCCAGGACCTGCGGACCAGCCATATCCCGGTCATGCTGTTGACCGCCCGCCGCGATCGCGATACCCGGGTGCGCAGTTTCTCGCTGGCAGCCGACGATTTTCTCGCCAAGCCTTTCGACGCCCGCGAACTGCGCGCGCGGCTGACCGTCATGATGGAACGGCGCAGGCGCCTGCGCGAGGCGCTGCGGATCGAACTGGCCGGCGGCGACCGGCCGCGGGATGCCTCGATGGTCGTGGCCGAAGACGACATCAGCTCGCGCGACCGGGAGTTGCTCACGCGCCTGCAAAGCTGGCTGGAGAGCCACCACGACGACCCCGACATCAAGGTCGCCGACATGGCCGCTGCTGCCCTGGTGGATGTGCGCACGCTGCAGAGAAAACTCAAATCGCTGCTCGATCGCACGCCGGCCGGCTACCTGCAGGAGTTTCGCCTGCACAAGGCCCGGACGATGCTGCGCCGGAACGGCCGCGCGATAAAGGATGTGGCTTCCAGCTGCGGTTTCTCCAGCGCCCAGGCGTTCAGCAAGGTCTTCAGTCAGGTCGAGGGCATGCCGCCGAGCCAGTGGCGACGGGCGCAGGGCCCCACCCCGGGCGGTGGTGATTGACGCAAATGCGTGGGATTGTCGTTTTTCGACAATCGGTTGTCGCATGGCGATAACACGTTCAATCAGCGATCTCTAAACTGGTGCTGTCTCGGCGGCTGAGCATCGGCCGCCCGCTTTCGGGGGTTTGCCGGGCGGGTCGGTTTCAGCTAGGGGGACAACCATGAGGGCAAGGGCCGGTTCCGACGGTACGGGACCGGCCCTTTTTTTATCCACGCGGGATCGTATACTTCGAACATGAATGCTGGAAATCGCGACGGTATGACCGATCCGCAGACGGTGCTGCTCTCGCCCACCGGCGACCCCCCGCCGACCGGTTCGCCGGTGCTGGTGGTCATCCGCGGCGAGCGCCTCGGCGCGCGCCTGGACGTCTCTGCCGGGCCGCTGCTCATCGGGCGCAGCAGTGATTGCGATTTCCGGATCGCGGCCCGCAGCGTATCGCGCTCGCACTGTCGGATTTGGCAGCAGGGCCAGACCTTCTGGGTGGAGGATCTGGGCTCGACCAACCGGACCTTCGTCAACGACGAGGCGATCGATCGTCGCCGGCTCTGCGACGGCGACCAGCTTCGCGTCGGCAAGACCGTCCTGAAGTTTCTCGGCGCCGGCAATCCGGAGTCGCAATACCTGGCCGAACTGCACGAAAGCTCGATCCGCGACAGCCTGACCGGCATGTACAACCGGGCCCATGCCATGCAGGTGCTGGAAGAAGAGTTTCGGCGCAGCCAGCGCGTCGCAGACGCCCGCCTGGTGCTGGCCATCATCGATATCGACTGGTTCAAGCAGATCAACGACGAGATCGGGCACCTGGCCGGCGATGCCGTGCTGGTGCACCTGGCGCGCGTGCTCGGCAACGCCCTGCGGGCCGGCGACACGCTGGCCAGGATCGGCGGCGAGGAGTTCGCGCTGATCATGCCGGATACCTCGCTCAAAGAGGCCCACCAGGCCTGTGACCGCCTGCGCCAGCGGGTGGCTGACGAATCGTTCATGACCGACTGTGGCCAGCGCCTGGAGGTCACGATCAGCATCGGTCTGGCCGAGGCCGCCGCGTCGATGGCGGACTTTCGCGAGCTCCTCGGGGAAGCCGACAGCCACCTCTACGACGCCAAGACGGCCGGTCGCAACAGCGTGCGTTCCCGGGCCGCCTGAGCTTCTTTTTTTCAGGATCGGCGGCGCACGCCGATGCGGTCCACCGGAATGCTGACCTCCTCGCCCGCCGGGCCGCGCATCGGCTGTCCCGGCTGCGGCGCCCAGGCCGAAGCCGAGACGATCTCCCAGCTGACCGCGATCTGTCCAGGCCGACCGGGTTCTTCTGCGCTGACCGCCGCCGCGCCAGGATCGCC
>JAWLFD010000098.1:0-8464 GCA_041685745.1 Wenzhouxiangella sp. | reverse complement strand
GCGGCGATGCGGTCCTGTACACGCCGGCCGCGGACTTCTTCGGCAGCGACCAGTTCAGCTACACGGTCGATGACGGGTTTGGTGGCCAGGCGACGGCGACGGTCACGGTGACGGTCGCTCGGGCCAACCAGCCTCCCGACGCCAATGATATTACCGCAAGCACCCAGCGCACCGAAGCGGTGGAAATCGACGTACTGGCCGGCGCCAGCGACCCCGACGGCGATCAGCTGCGAATCGCTGATTTCGATCAGCCGGCCAACGGGTCGGTGGTCCAGTCGGGCGAGGTGCTGCGATACCAGCCCGATCAGCTCTTCTTCGGCGAGGACACCTTCACCTTTACCGTTGAAGATGGCCGCGGCGGCCAGGCGAGCGCGCAGGTGGCGGTCAGCGTGGCCTTCGCCAACCAGGCCCCTGTGGCCCAGCCCGATGCCGCCTCCGGCCCGCCGGGGGTGCCGATCACGGTCGAGGTGCTGACCAACGATTTCGATCCGGATGGTGATCCTCTCGAGATCATCGATGTTGTCCGGGTGACTTCCGCCGGCGCGGAAACCACGATCAACGACGACGGCACGATCTCGTTCGTGATCAGTTCCACCTGCAGCGGATTCAATCTGTTCCGCTACACGGTGCGCGATCCGTTCGGGGCGACGGCATCGGCAAACGTGACCGTGGATCGTGAGGACGACGGCTCCGGCACCGAATCGGGACCCGAGTGCTTCTTCTGAGGGAGAAGTCCTCGGTCAATCGACTCCCTGCGGTTTTGCCGGCCTAGCGCCGGCCCAGCAGGGGCTTGAGCCTGTCGATCACGTCCTCTGCGCCGATCAGATCCATGACCCCTGGATATTCCAGCCGTCGCCCCCAGCGCAGGGCTTCCGGCGGCTTGCCGGTGAATTTCCGCGCTGCTTCCGGGTAGCGGTCCACGCAGTGCTCCAGGCTGCCGAGTGGACCGGAGCGGCGCGACCAGGTCGCCGCGTACAGGCCGACCACCGGCGTGCCCATGGCTGCGGCGAAATGGGCCGGACCGGCATCCGGAGAAATCAGGCAGGCGGCGCGCTCCAGCATGGCCAGTGCCTGGTCGAGAGTGTCCTGGCCGATGAGGTTGAGCACCGGTTCGTGCATCTCCCGGACGATTCGCGTGCCCAGCTCCCGCTCGGCTTCGCTGGGTCCGCCGACCAGAATGACCGGCCGACCGGCCTGGCCGACGATCCAGTCGGCGACCCGCGCATAGCCGGCCGCGTGCCAGTTGCGGGCCTGGTGGCTGGACGCCGGGCTGATCAGCACTGCCTGACGCGCCTGAGGCTGGTGCTCGACGGCAAAGGCGCGGCCATCGGCAGTGACCGGCAGCGCACGTTCCGCGGGCGTCGTGGCCAGGCCGAGGTGCTCGGCAAATGAACGCAGCGCCAGCGCCTGGTGCTGGAACGGGCAGGCCGCGATTCGCTCATTGACGACCAGCCCGTGCCCTTCGCGTGCACGCTGGCGATCGAAGCCGATTCGGCGCTGGGCGCGAACCAGCAGCGACAACAGATTGGCGCGAGCCGAAACCTGGGTGTGGAGGAGCATGTCGAAACGGCGTCCGCGCAGTTGGCGCCGGAGTTGGGACCAGGCCGAGAGGCCGGCCTTCTTGTTGAATACAATGAATTCGACATTCGGCAGGGCCTGGACCAGGCGGTATTCGGCGCGGCCGATGATCCAGGTCAGGCGTGTCCGGGGCCAGGATTTCTGCAGGGTCCGCACCAGCGGAACGGTGTTGCAGACATCACCCAGGGCGGAGAGTCTAAGCAGGCAGATGGCGGTCGGTTCAGCCGGCGGCATGACGGGAGTAAGGCCCCTTGAATGAAGTCCTGGAAACAGATGCAGGCACCAGCATTCTAGTCGATGCCGACCTGTCGGAGCAGGTAGGGGCCAACTGGTTCGATCCGGCCTGGTGGCAGCGGCGCGGGTCAGTCCGGGCGGAACTTGGCGGGCGCGGACAGGCCCTGCTGATCGACGCACCGGTCGGGGAGCTGGTGCTGCGCCGCTTCCAGCGCGGCGGCCTGGTGGCCCATCTGGCGCGCGAGAGCTACCTCTGGCTGGGTCGTGATCGAAGTCGGTCGTTCCGGGAGTTTCGCCTGCTCAGGGAACTCGGAGGCCGGGGGTTGCCCGTACCGGCACCCGTTGGCGCCATCGTCGAGCGGCGCGGTCCGGTTTACCGGGCGGGATTGTTGACCCGGCTGATTCCGAACGCCAGGGAACTGGCCGTGTTGGCAACCGATCTGTCGGTCCACCAGTGGCGCGAACTGGCCGCAGTCCTGGACGATTTCTTCGCTGCCGGCCTGTGGCACCCGGATTTGAATGCACGCAATCTTCTGATGGATCGTCAGGGGCGCTGGTATCTGCTCGATCTCGACAAGGCCCGACTGATGGATGGCCGGGTCGAGCATGGAAGAATGCGCCGACGCCTGGCCCGCTCCCTGGAAAAGCTGTCCGCTCCCGGCTGGCGTTCGGGGTTCGATTCGACCGTGGGCAAAGGGCTGTGAAGCCGGACCGCGCGGCGGTCAGGCGTCGAGATCGTCGCGCGCCACTGCCTCGACGAACCCAAGCCAGGCTTCTGCCGTGACTTTGGGCGCTTCCAGCATGGGCAAGTGGCCGATTCGCTCCAGAACCAGGACCCGAGTGGTCGGCATCAATTCGGCCAGCAGGGTCGCACCCGAGGGATGCAAGACCTGGTCTGCCTGGCCCCAGGTGATCAGCGCCGGGGTCGGCAGATCGCGGGCCAGGTCCTCCAGCGGTCGCGAGTCGTAGCGCATGGCATCAAAGATGCGCTGGGCGCGTACTGCATGAGCCATGGCGCGGCGGGCGAGAAAGCGCAGCAGCGGGGCCGGAATCCAGGGCGGACGGACGAAACAGTAATCCATCAGGCGTCGAAAGTCGGATGCATTGCGGATGACCAGCGGGTTATGGCGTTCCTCCGCCACTTCTTCAAAGACCGGCGACAGACGGGCCGTGTGCAGCCCGCCCGGCGCGAGCAGCCACAGCGCCCGAACGCGCTCCGGCGCCTGCCGGGCCATGGCCACGGCAAGGTAGCCGCCCATGGAGTTGCCGCCGAGATAGAAACGGTGCACGCCGAGCGCATCCAGCCAGCCGAGTACCCGACTGGCGACATCCTCGATCCGAAAGCTTGGAAGATCGTCGATGCGGGTATCGCCGAAGCCCGGCAGGTCCGGCGCCAGAACACGAAAATGGGCCCGCAACCGGGAGGCGACGCGGCAGAAATGGTCGGCATCGGCGTTGAAGCCATGCAACAGCACCAGGGGTTCGCCGTGACCGCCTTCGAGATAGTGCCAGTCGATGCCATCGTGATGAACGGTTCGGCTGCCCAGACCGGCGCGCCGGCGCTCCGCCCACTGGAAAAATCGTCCCAGCGGCGTCGGCCACAGGCGCCAGAACACGATCGCCAGTCCGAACAGGATCAGCAGGATGAACCAGAGCATCATGCTCGCCGGAAACCCATTCTTTTCGACATCCTCACCACGCCCGAAGCATACCCGAACTCGCTGGGGTTGGGGCGGCTTACACTGTCGCCGCGGTGATGACTCTCTAGTGACGCATTCATGAATCAGCGGGGCGGATTGACGCTGCTGGTCGCGGCCATGGTCGCGATCGTGGCCAGCGCAAATTACCTGGTGCAGTTTCCGGTCAACGACTGGCTGACGTGGGGAGCGCTGACCTACCCGGTCTCGTATTTCGTCACCGATCTGACCAATCGGTGGTACGGCGCGAAGCGAGCACGTCGGGTGGTCTACGTCGGTTTCGTGCTGGCGGTGATCCTGTCGATCTGGCTGGCCAGCCCGCGGATTGCGCTGGCCTCGGGCGCGGCGTTCCTGGTGTCGCAACTGATGGATGTGGCCATTTTCAATCGCCTGCGCGCTCGCCCCTGGTGGCGTGCCCCCCTGGTCTCGAGCGTCATCGGGTCGCTGGTCGATACCGCGCTGTTCTTTGCCCTGGCGTTTTTCGGGACCGAGATTGCCTGGGTGACGCTGGCCGCTGGCGACTACGCGGTCAAGGTCGCCATCGCGCTGGTGATGCTGGGTCCTTACCGAATGGTGCTCGCGCGCCGTGGGTGAGTTCTTTTCTGTCGCCTGCGCGGCGTGCTGGGCGCTGGCGGTGGTGCTGTTCAGGCGTTCGGGGGAAACCCTGCCGGCCTTCGAACTCAACCTGTTCAAAAATCTGCTGGCGACCGTGCTCATGGTGCCGACCATCCTGGTCTTTCACGGCCCCGGCTTGCCCGGCTACAGCCTGTCGGAATGGGGCATCGTGTTGCTGTCGGGCCTGGTCGGGATCGCGGTGGCCGATACCTGGTATCTGCGCGCGCTGAACCTGATGGGCGCCAGCCGCACCGGCGTGGTGGGGATGCTGTTCTCACCCTTCGTGGTGCTGCTGTCGGTTCTGTTCCTGGCCGAATCGCTGCGGCCGCTGCAGTACCTGGGTTTCGTCGTCGTCCTGGCCGGTGTCTTGCTGGTGACCTGGCATCGCAATCGCCAGGAGGTCAGCCTGAGGGCGCTGAGGCTGGGGGTTGCCTTCGGGGCTGGAAGCGTTCTGCTGATGGCGATCGGAATTGTAATGGTCAAGCCGATCCTTGAAACCCATGCCTTTTTGTGGACGGTGGGGGTCCGCCTGGCCGCCGGCGCGCTCGGAATGCTGCTGTTCGTGCTTTTCAGTCGCAGCTGGCAGCGGATGATGATCCATTACCGGGCACCTCAGCCGTGGCCGACCGTCGTCTTCGCCAGCGTCATGGGCAGCTATGTCTCGATGATGCTGTGGCTGGCCGGCTACAAGCTGACCCAGGCTTCCATCGCCTCGGTTCTCAATGAAACGGCGTCTGCATTCATTGTCCTGTTTGCCTGGCTGGTCCTGGACGAGCCCCTCACGCGCCGCAAACTCGCCGGCGTGAGCCTGGCGTTCCTGGGTGTCAGTCTCATCGTCCTGCTGTAGATCTCGACCGGGGGCGATCAGCGCGGGGCAGGGGGGTCGCTTTCTTGTTCCCGGTCGGGCGCGTCCGGATCGAGATCCGGATCGGTGCCTGGCACCGGATCATGGCCCCCGTTGCACAGGGGATGGCAACGCATAATCCGTTTCAGGGCCAGCCAGCTGCCGCGTCCGGCGCCGTACAGCTCGATGGCCTGCCGGGCGTAGACCGAGCAGGTGGGGGTGAAACGGCACTGCCCTCCAATCCAGGGCGACAGGAAATATCGGTAGGCACGAATGAGAGCCAGGAGAATGCGTTGCATGTGGGTTGCGTGGGGCCGGTAGTTACCCTATATAATTGCAGGTTTGCGGTTTCAACAGGTGCGAGGCAATCCGATCTCCATGTCCAATAACAGTGTAAAACTGCCAGAAGGATACAAGCCGTCCGAAGATGAGCCGTATATGTGTCCGGAACATCTTGAGTTTTTCCGTCAGATGCTGTTGAAGTGGCGCAGCGAACTGATCGAGGAATCCCAGGAGACCATCAACAACCTGCGCGGAGAAGTCCGCGACGTGGGAGACGAGGCCGAACGCGCCAGCCGGGAGACGGAAAACAGCCTGGAACTGCGCACGCGTGATCGCTACCGCAAGTTGCTCGGCAAGATCGATCAGGCCCTCGGCCGGGTTGAAGACGGTTCCTACGGGTATTGCGAGGAAACCGGCGAAGAGATCGGCCTGGCGCGGCTGGAAGCGCGGCCCATCGCCACGCTCTGTCTGGATGCGCAGGAACGCTGGGAACTCAAGCAGAAACAGATGCGCGACAGCCGCTGAGCCATCGGCCGCGACCAGCGGCTGAACGGACTTTGCAATCCTTGATATTGTCAAGTTGACAATGGGGCTACAATGCAGTAGCTGGTCAAAGCGGCCAGATCGGCACAAGCTCGTCCGGAAGCGGAATTTCAACGGAACAGGAAAATCGAGATGAAAATGAGCATGCTTGCAGTGGCCATGGGCGCCGTTGCGATGATGAGTCAGAGCGTCGAGGCGGAAACGGAATTCGACGATCGTTGGTACCTCGCGCCGGCGGTCGGTTTTGCCCGGCCGCACGACGACCGATTGGGCGATGATGGCCCCTATTACGGGCTGAGTCTCGGCAAGTTCGTGACCCCTCAGTTCAGCGTCGATCTGCGGCTGGATCGCTACAAGACCGAGTTCGATCAGCAGACCCCGGGCAACAGCGAAACCATCCGTCTCAATTCGTACGGCGTGGTCGGTCGCTACCATCTCGACGTCGGTAGCGCCGCTACCCGGCCCTACCTGCTCATAGCCGGCGGTATCCAGGAACACGCCAGCTACTACGACGACGGTCGCGACATTTACGGCTCGCTCGGTGCCGGCGTGGCGCATCGTCTGAACGATCGCCTGTCGCTGCGCGCCGAGCTCGAAGGTCGCTACGACAACGACCGCGACACCTTCAACCGCTCGCGCGGTTTCATCGATCTGCTCGGATCGGTCGCGCTGAATATCCGCCTGGGTGACCTGCCGCCGCCACCGGCGCCGCGTGCGGAGCCGGCTCCGCCACCGCCGCCGCCGCCGCCACCGCCAGCTCCCGAGCCGGAACCGGAAGTGATCTTCGAGTTCGACGCCATGGTGTTCTTCGAACTGGATTCGGCGAAGTTGAGGTCAGAGGCGGTGGTCGAACTCAACGAGGCTGCCGCGCTCTTGAATCTGCACGATGAGCTTTTGCAGGTCGAGGTGGCCGGCCATACCTGTGATCTGGGTCCGGCCGCCTACAACCAGGGCCTGTCGGAGCGCCGGGCCAACGCCGTTCGCGACTTCCTGGTCAACGAGGGCGATGTGGACCCGGATCGTCTGGTCGTTCGCGGCTACGGCGAGGATCGACCGAAAGTTCCGAATACGTCCAATGCAAACCGCCAGGAGAACCGGCGGGTGGAACTGGTCGTCCTGGAGCGCAGCGACGACTGAGCGCCGGGTCCGCTCAGGATCCGAAAAAAGCCGGCCCTTGCGCCGGCTTTTTTCATTTCTGGCTTCAGGTCCGGGCCGAGGTGGCGACGTTGCGCACGGCCTGGAGCATTGCGGCCAGGCCGTTGGCCCGGGTCGCGGAAAGATGTTCGCTCAGGCCGATGGCGTCGATGAACTCCGGCTCGGTGGCCAGGATTTCCTCGGCGCTGCGTCCGGAATAGACCCGCAGGATCAGCGCGATCAGGCCGGAAACGATGGCCGCGTCGGAATTGGCCTGGAAGTCGAGACGATCGGCGTCGCCTTCGGCGAGGAACCACACGTTGGACTGGCAGCCGGCCAGCAGACGGTCATCGGTGCGCGCTTGGGGCGGCAGGGCGGGAAGTTTCTTGCCGAGATCGATCAGGTACTGATAGCGTTCCATCCAGTCGTCGAAAAAGCCGAATTCCTCGATGATGGCCTGCTGGGCCTGTTGCGCGGTGGTTTCGCTCATTGGTTTGCCGTCTCCCAGGTTGTGCCTTCGGGACTGTCCTTGAGCACGATACCGCGAGCAGCGAGATCATCGCGTATGCGGTCGGCTGCGGCGAAGTCGCGCCGGGCCCGCGCCGACTTGCGCTCCTCGATGAGACGCTCGATGGTATCCGAGTCGATATCGGTTGCCGCGCTGCGTCCGGCAAACCATTCCCGCGGGGGGCGCTGCAGCAGGCCGAGCAGTTCGGCGCTGGCCTTCAGGCAGGCGGCGGCCTCGCCGTCACCGGAGCCGATCCGGCGGGCCACATTGTTGAGCGCGGCCAGAGCCGTGGGCGTGTTGAGATCGTCTTCCAGTGCAGCGATGACCGCCGGGTCGGCCTGGCCCGGGCGTCCGTCATCGTGGTCTCGCAGCAGGCCGTAGAGGCGGTCCAGGGTCGCCTGGGCCTGTTGCAGCGCTTTTTCGGACCAGTCCAGCGGCTGGCGATAGTGGGCCGACAGCAGCACGTAGCGCAGGACCTCGCCGGACCAGTGCTTGAGCAGTTCGTGCACGACCAGGGTGTTGCCCAGGGACTTCGACATCTTGCGTTTGTCGACGGTCACGAAGCCGTTGTGCAGCCAGTAGCGGGCGAACGCCTCTGTGCCATGGGCGCAGCGGCTCTGGGCGATCTCGTTTTCGTGGTGCGGAAACACCAGGTCCTGGCCGCCGGCGTGAATGTCGATCACCTCGCCGAGGTGGGCCGCCGACATCGCCGAGCACTCGATGTGCCAGCCGGGTCGACCGCGCCCCCAGGGGCTGTCCCAGCCGGGCTGGTCTTCGCTCGATGGTTTCCAGAGCACGAAATCGCCCGGATTGCGCTTGTACGGGGCAACCTCGACCCGCGCCCCGGCCAGCATCTCGCGCCGGTCGCGGCGCGAAAGCTGGCCATAGTCGGAAAAGGTGCCGACGTCGAACAGCACGTGGCCTTCGGCGACATAGGCGTGTCCCCCCTCGACAAGCCGTTCGATCATCGCGATGATATCCGGGATGTGCTCGGTGGCCCGCGGCTCGATCGTCGGCGGCTGCACGCCC
>JAWLFD010000097.1:0-8498 GCA_041685745.1 Wenzhouxiangella sp. | reverse complement strand
AGCACCAGGTAGGACTCGAAGTACAGGATGCGCTCGATGTCGCGCAGGGTCATGTCGAGCATCAGCCCGATGCGACTGGGCAGCGACTTCAGGAACCAGATGTGGGCGACGGGCGAAGCCAGATCGATGTGACCCATGCGCTCGCGCCGCACCTTGGTCAAGGTGACCTCGGTGCCGCACTTCTCGCACTTGACACCGCGATGCTTCATGCGCTTGTACTTGCCGCACAGGCACTCGTAATCCTTGACCGGACCGAAGATGGCGGCGCAGAACAGCCCTTCCCGCTCCGGCTTGAAGGTCCGATAGTTGATGGTCTCGGGCTTCTTGACCTCGCCGAAGGACCAGGACTTGATCAGCTCGGGAGGAGCCAGGCCGATTCGAATGGCATCGAAATCGGTGATCTGGTTCTGACGCTTGTATAGATTGAACAGGTCACGCATGTTCTTGCACTCCTCCTGGGATCAGGACTCTTCGAGTTCGATGTTGATGCCGAGCGAGCGGATTTCCTTGACCAGCACGTTGAAGGATTCCGGCATGCCGGCCACCATCTGGTTGTTGCCGTCGACAATCGATTTGTACATCTGGTTGCGACCCTGCACGTCGTCGGACTTGACCGTGAGCATTTCCTGCAGGGTGTAGGCGGCGCCATAGGCCTCCAGGGCCCAGACCTCCATTTCGCCGAAGCGCTGGCCGCCGAACTGGGCCTTGCCGCCCAGCGGCTGCTGGGTGACCAGGCTGTAGGGGCCGGTCGAGCGCGCGTGCATCTTGTCGTCGACGAGGTGATTGAGCTTGAGCATGTACATGTAGCCCACCGTCACCGGTCGATCGAATGCATCCCCGGTGCGACCGTCATAAAGCGTGGTCTGGCCTGACTCGGGCAGGTCCGCCATCTTGAGCAACTTCTTGATGTCACGTTCGTCGGCACCGTCGAACACCGGCGTACCCATGGGCACACCGCCGGCAAGATTGCGCGCCATTTCGTCGACTTCGGCCTCGCTGAACTGGCTCATGTCGACCCGGCCGTCCTGATCGGAGTTGTAGATCTCGCCGATGAACTGCCGGATTTCCTCGTTCTTGCGGTTCTCTTCGAGCATGTTCTCGATCTTGCGCCCCAGACCGCGCGCGGCCCAGCCCAGATGGGTTTCCAGCACCTGGCCGATGTTCATGCGCGAGGGCACGCCCAGCGGGTTGAGAACGATGTCGACCGGCGCGCCGTCGGCGGTGAACGGCATGTCCTCGGTCGGTACGATGGTCGAGATCACGCCCTTGTTGCCGTGCCGGCCCGCCATCTTGTCGCCCGGCTGCATGCGCCGCTTGACCGCCAGGTAGACCTTGACCATCTTGAGCACGCCCGGGGCCAGGTCATCCCCGCGGGTGATCTTGGCCTTTTTCTCCTCGAAGCGCTTGTCGAACAGCTTGCGCTGCTTCTCGATCTGGCGGCTGGCGCGCTCGAGCAGGTCCTGGGCATCCTCGTTGCGCATCCGCAGCTTGAACCAGTCATCGCGCTTGAGATCGCTCAGGTAGGTCTTGTTGACCTTGTCGCCTTTCTTGATCCCGGCCGGGCCCTTGTCGGCAATCTTGCCGACCAGCACCGATTCCAGGCGCGCGTAAATGGCGTCTTCCATGATCCGCAGCTGGTCATCCAGGTCCTTGCGCACCTGGCGGATCTCATCCTTCTCGATGGCGATGGCGCGGGCGTCCTTGTCGACCCCTTCGCGGGTGAAGACCTGGACGTCGATGACGGTGCCATCCATGCCGGTCGGCACCCGCAGCGAAGTGTCCTTCACATCGGATGCCTTCTCGCCGAAGATCGCGCGCAGCAGCTTTTCTTCCGGCGTCAGCTGGGTCTCGCCCTTGGGGGTGACCTTCCCGACCAGGATGTCGCCGGCGTTGACCTCGGCACCGACAAAGACGATGCCGGACTCATCGAGCTTGTTGAGCGTCGACTCGCCCACGTTGGGGATATCGGCCGAGATTTCCTCGGTGCCCAGCTTGGTGTCGCGGGCCACACAGGTCAGCTCCTCGATATGAATCGAGGTGAAACGGTCCTCCTGGACCACCCGCTCCGAGATCAGGATGGAATCCTCGAAGTTGTAGCCGTTCCAGGGCATGAAGGCGACCAGCATGTTCTGGCCCAGCGCCAGTTCGCCCAGGTCGGTGGACGGTCCGTCCGCGAGCACGTCGCGTCGAGCCACGGTATCGCCCACCTTGACCAGCGGACGCTGGTTCATGCAGGTGTTCTGGTTCGAGCGCTGATACTTGACCAGGTTGTAGATATCGACACCCGGGTCGTCCTCGCCGACTTCGTCTTCGTTGGCGCGGACCACGATCCGGCCGGCGTCGACCTGGTCGACCACCCCACCGCGAAGCGCGACGGTGGTCACGCCTGAATCGGTCGCCACCACCCGCTCCATGCCGGTACCGACCAGCGGCTTGTCGACACGCAGGGTGGGCACGGCCTGGCGCTGCATGTTCGAGCCCATCAGTGCGCGGTTGGCGTCATCGTGCTCCAGAAACGGCACCAGCGAAGCGGCGACCGAAACGATCTGGCGCGGCGAGACGTCCATGAAATCGATTTCGCCGGGTTGCTGCAGGGCGAACTCGCCCAGGTGGCGGCAGGGAATGAGCTCGTCGACGAATCGCTTGTCTTCGTCCAGATCGGCATTGGCCTGGGCGATGACGTATTCCCCCTCCTCGATGGCCGAGAGGTATTCGACCTCGTCGGTCACCTGGCCGTCGCGAACCCGCCGGTAGGCGGTCTCGAGGAAACCATACTGGTTGGTGCGGCTGTAGCAGGCCAGCGAGTTGATCAGTCCGATGTTCGGGCCTTCCGGGGTTTCGATCGGACACAGCCGGCCGTAGTGGGTCGGATGCACGTCGCGGACCTCGAAGCCGGCCCGCTCGCGGGTCAGACCGCCGGGGCCCAGCGCCGAGACGCGGCGCTTGTGGGTCACCTCGGACAGCGGGTTGTTCTGGTCCATGAACTGCGACAGCTGCGAGGAACCAAAGAACTCCTTGACCGCCGCGGCGACGGGCTTGGCGTTGATCAGATCCTGCGGCGCGAGGCCTTCGCTTTCGGCCACGCTCAAGCGCTCGCGCACGGCCCGCTCAACGCGCACCAGCCCGATGCGAAAGACGTTCTCGGCCATCTCACCGACCGAGCGCACGCGCCGGTTGCCGAGGTGGTCGATGTCGTCGACCGTGCCGTTGCCGTTGCGGATGTCGATCAGGACCCTGAGCACGGCGAGAATATCGTCGCGATCGAGCACGCCCGGACCGGTGATTTCCTTGCGACCGACGCGCCGGTTGAACTTCATCCGACCGACCGAGGACAGGTCGTAACGCTCGGCGGTGAAGAACAGGTTCTTGAACAGGTTCTGGGCCGCTTCCTTGGTCGGCGGCTCGCCCGGACGCATCATCTTGTAGATTTCCCACAGCGCCTCGAGCTCGCTGCTGGTCGGATCGATCCGCAGGGTATTGGAAATGTACGGGCCCTGGTCGAGGTCGTTGACGTAGAGAATGTCGAACTTCTTGACCTTGGCCTCGCGCAAGGCAGCCAGGGCCTCGGTGGTGATTTCATCGTTGGCGCGGGCGATCAGTTCACCGGTCTCGGTATCGACCACGTTGTGGGCCAGAATCTTGCCGATCAGGTAATCGTCGGGCACGTCCAGCGTCGTCACGCCGGCTTCGTCGATCATTTTCACGTGCCGGGCCGTAATCCGGCGGTCACGGGCCACGATCACGTTGCCGTCCTTGTCGACGATGTCGAACAGGGCGTTCTCGCCACGCAGGCGCTGCGGAACCAGGTCGATCTTGGCATCACCCTTGCGCAGGGTGACCCGGGTCTTTTCGAAGAAGAAGCTCAAGATTTCCTCTTCTTCCATGCCCAGCGCGCGCAGCAGGATGGTGACCGGCAGCTTGCGGCGCCGGTCGATGCGGGTAAACACGCAGTCCTTGGGATCGAATTCGAAGTCCAGCCACGACCCCCGGTAGGGAATCACGCGCGCCGAAAACAGCAGTTTGCCCGACGAATGGGTCTTGCCACGGTCGTGATCGAAGAACACCCCGGGCGAGCGGTGCATCTGATTGACGATGACCCGCTCGGTGCCGTTGACGATGAACGTGCCGGTATCGGTCATCAGCGGCAGGTCGCCCATGTAGACGTCCTGCTCGATGACGTTCTTGACCTTCTTGTTGCGGGCCGGCGAATCCTTGTCGTAGATGACCAGGCGCACGGTCACGCGCAGCGGCGCGCCGTAGCTCATGCCGCGAAGCTTGCACTCGGTGACATCGAATTCGGGATCACCCAGGCGGTAACTCACGTACTCGAGGGCCGCGTTGCCGGAGTAGCTCTGGATCGGGAATACCGAGGACAGGGCCCCGTGCAGACCGATTTCCCGGCGGTCCTTTTCGCCCACATCGACCTGCAGGAACTGCCTGTAGGAATCGATCTGGGTCGAGAGCAGGAACGGAACCTCAAGAACCTGCGGATGCTTGCCGAAGTCCTTTCGAATGCGCTTCTTTTCCGTGAAGGAGTAGCTCATGAGCGTCTTACCCACCTGATGTTGCAAACCGGCCGGGTCTGGTTACAATCATGGCCGAGGGACCCGGAACACGCCTCGGCGACTGGTATTGCCGTATCGGAAACAGGCTCAGGCCGGGCAACCGCGAGGGCTGCCCAGCCTGACCCGTTCCGTAGACCTCAGAAAGCAACAGGCTTACTTGACCTCGACGGTCGCGCCTGCTTCTTCCAGCTGCTTCTTGATGTCTTCAGCTTCGTCCTTGGAGGCACCTTCCTTGATCGGCGCCGGCGCACCTTCGACGAGGTCCTTGGCTTCCTTCAGACCCAGTCCGGTGATCGCACGAACCGCCTTGATGACGGAGACCTTGTTGGCGCCGAAGCTTGCCAGCACCACGTCGAACTCGGTCTTTTCTTCCGCGGCTTCGGCTTCGCCACCACCGGCCGGGCCGGCAGCGACTGCGACTGGTGCGGCGGCGGAAACACCGAACTTCTCTTCCATGGCTTCGATGAGGTCAACGACCTCCATGACGCTCATGTTGGAGATGGTTTCAAGAATGTCTTCTTTTGAAACGGCCATTTTCGTTTAACTCCTGCAATGTTGATTGGACATCGGCATGACGGCCATGCCTTCAGTCGTGACGTATTGACTTGTGCTCGAGATCAGGCAGCTTGCTTGCTGTCGCGAACTGCGGCAATGGTTCGAACAAGCTTGGCGTGCGGCTCGGCGAGGGTACGGACGAACTTCTCGATCGGCGCCTTCATGACGCCCATCAGCATGGCGATGGCCTGGTCCCGAGTCGGCAGGCTGGACAGACGCTCCAGCTCGCTTGCGTCATACAGCTGGGCTCCTACCGAAACCAGCCGGGGGATCAGACGATCATTTTCCTTGGCAAAACTCTTGACCAGTCGCGCCGCCGCACCCGGGTCCTCGATCGAGAACGCGAACAGCAACGGCCCGGTCAATTGCCCGGACATGCATTCGAAGTCGGTACCCTCAACGGCACGACGGACCAGCGTGTTCTTCGCCACCTTCAGGTAGACGCCTTCCTTGCGCGCTTTCGAGCGCAAGTCGGTCATCTGCCCGACGGTAATGCCGCGATACTCGGCAGCAACAGCAGAATGGGCGGACTTGGCCACTTCGGCCACTTCGGCCACCACTGCCTTTTTCTGCTCAAGTGTGAGCGCCATTGGCTACCTCCGTTGAGATTTGACAGCCCTGGTTGCTGACTGCTCTTTCCATTTCCGGGTTTCGCCTTGCGGCGATCCCGGACCCATTGGTGGCCGTTTCATGTAAATGATCGGGCAACACCATCTGCGCGGGCGGCTTGCGCCATTACCGACCTTGCCCTGGAGCAAGTTCGACCCGCGGTCTTGGACGGACGCTCCCACGCTGACGTGAGAGCGGTCGCCCCGGAGAAGCACCGGGTTCAGGTTTCGGGCAGCAGGGTTCAGGTTTATCAAGCGGCTTGATTCGGCCCGTTTCGACCGATCCATGCACTGGCAAACCCAGCCTGTTTTCCGTACACCTTCGCCTGATCCTTTCTCCTTAAGTCCTGTTTCGTGAAACCGGTTCTTACAGCCCCAGGGTTCCGGTATCCACCGTCACCCCGGGACCCATGGTCGTCGAGACCGCAACCTTCTTGAGGTACTGGCCCTTGGCCGCCGGCGGCTTGATCTTGAACAGTTCGTTGATCAGGGCCGTCAGATTTCCTTTCAGCGAGTCGGTCTCGAAATCCGCCTTGCCGATCGTGCTGTGGATGATGCCGGCCTTGTCTGTGCGGAACTGCACCTGGCCGGCCTTTGCGTTGCGCACTGCGGTTTCGACATCGGTGGTCACGGTGCCCACTTTCGGGTTGGGCATCAGGCCGCGCGGACCGAGAATCGTACCCAGCCGACCGACCACGCGCATGGCGTCCGGGGTGGCAATGCAGACATCGAAATCGATCTGCCCGCCCTTGATCGTTTCGGCCAGATCTTCCAGGCCGACGATATCGGCCCCGGCCGCGCTCGCCTTGTCGGCGTTCTCACCCTGGGCAAACACCGCCACCCGGACCGATTTTCCGGTGCCGTTGGGCAGCACCAGGGCGCCGCGAACGACCTGGTCGGACTTGCGCGGGTCCACGCCCAGGCGGATAGCCACGTCCACCGATTCGGTGAACTTCAGCTGACTGGTCGACTTGAGGAAATCCAGCGCCTCGTCGATCGGGTAGACCTTGCCCGGCTCGATCTTCTCCTTGATGGCGCGCAAACGCTTGCTTCTGGCCATTATTCGACTCCTTCCACGTTCAAGCCCATGCTGCGGGCGCTGCCTGCAATGGTGCGCACGGCCGCGTCGATATCCGCTGCGGTCAGGTCGGGTTCCTTCATCCGCGCAATCTCTTCGAGTTGTTCGCGGGTCACGGTTCCGACCTTTCTCGTATTGGGTTCGCCGCTACCCTTGGGAATCTTGGCCGCCTTCTTCAGCAATACGGCGGCAGGCGGTGTCTTGGTGATGAACGTGAAGCTGCGATCGCTGTAGACGGTGATGACCACCGGCAACGGCAAGCCCTGCTCGGTCGACTGGGTCTGGGCATTGAACGCCTTGCAGAACTCCATGATGTTGACGCCGTGCTGACCGAGCGCCGGCCCGACAGGCGGGCTCGGATTCGCCTGCCCTGCGGGCACCTGCAGCTTGATATACGCCTTGACTTTCTTGGCCATTTTCAAATTCTCCTCGGGTAATGGCGCCGGCCCACTGGGTCACCGGCTCCCCGTCTGATAAGCGTCCGACCCGAATTGGCCGGATCGACTGGTTTACAGTTTCTCGACCTGCTGGAAGTCGAGTTCCACCGGCGTCGAACGGCCGAAAATCGAAACCGCCACCCGCAACCGGCTTTTTTCGTAGTTGATCTCTTCGACCACTCCACTGAAATCATTGAACGGGCCGTCGGTGACCCGCACCATCTCACCCGGCTCGAACAGGACTTTCGGCCGCGGCTTGTCCACACCCTCGGCCACGCGCTGCAGGATGGCGTCGGCTTCACGCTTGCTGATCGGGGCCGGCCGGTCCTGGCGTCCGCCGATAAAACCCATCACCTTGGGCACGTCCTTGACCAGGTGCCAGGTGTCGTCGTTCATGTCCATCTCGACCAGGACGTAGCCGGGAAAGAACTTGCGTTCGCTGCGCCGCTTGACGCCTTTCTTCATCTCCACCACTTCCTCGGTGGGGACGAGAATCTCGCCGAACTGCTCTTCCATGCCGGCGCGCTCGATGCGCTCACGCAGCGATTTCAGGACCTGTTTCTCGAACCCGGAAAAAGCGTGTACCACGTACCATTGCTTGGCCATCAGGACCCCCCGGCCGCGCCGATCAGCCGACGGATCACCCAACCGAACAGCGTGTCCATGAAAAACAGCAGAATGGCGACGATGATGGTGATCACCAGGACCACAAGGGTGGTCTGCAGCGTTTCCTGACGGGTCGGCCAGACCACCTTGCGACGCTCGACGTCGGCCTCGCGCACGAAACCGAACATTTCGCGACCGCGCTCCGTTCGACCGACGATCAGCCCCGCCACCAGCGCGGCGGCCAGCAGACCAAGCACTCGGAACAGGGTCATGACTTCGCCGGCAAAGTAGAAAAAGCCGGCCACGCCAGCCAGCAGCACAAGCAAGCCTGCAGCCCAGAACATGTTGTCGCGCGGTGATGTCTTTTCGGCTGCCATAATATCCGTGTGTCAAAAGATGGCAGGCGAGGAGGGACTCGAACCCCCAACCTGCGGTTTTGGAGACCGCTGCTCTGCCAGTTGAGCTACTCGCCTAAAAAACAGGTTTCAGGGTTCAGGTTTCGGGTTTCAGGTGTTCCTGAACCCTGAAACCTGAAACCCTTCTTCCTTACTCGTGAATTTTCGCCACCACGCCGGCGCCGACCGTGCGGCCGCCTTCGCGGATGGCAAAACGCAGGCCTTCTTCCATCGCGATCGGCGCGATCAGCTCG
>JAWLFD010000002.1:0-32663 GCA_041685745.1 Wenzhouxiangella sp. | reverse complement strand
CAGGCCGTTCTGGTACAGGAAGGCCGCGGTCTGCTCGGTGCGCTTGCGCGAAAAGCAGTAGACGATGCCGGAATGGCCGCGATGTTCGGCCTGGATGAAACGCAACAGCTGCGCCCGGGCGTTGTCCTTCAGTCCGACCCGGTAGCGCAGGTTGGCCCGGTCGAAGCTGTCGACGAAGGTTCTGCCGCCGTCGGACAACAGGTGACGGCTGATTTCGGCCCGCGTGCGCTCATCGGCCGTGGCCGTCAGGGCGATGCGCGGAACCTCGGGAAAGCGCTCGCGCAGTACCCCCAGCTGCAGGTATTCCGGGCGGAAATCGTGCCCCCACTGCGAGACGCAGTGGGCCTCGTCGATGGCGAACAGGGCCACCCGACAGCGCTCGAGCATCGCCAGCACCGGCTCGCGCAGCAGGCCTTCCGGAGCGATGTAGAGCAGGTCCAGCTTGCCTTCCCGCAGATCGTGCTCGACCTGGCGGCGGCCGTTCGCGTCGAGGCTCGAGTTGAGCACCGCGGCGGCAACGCCGTTGGCCTTGAGGGCTTCGACCTGGTCGCGCATCAAGGCGATCAGGGGTGAGACGACCACACCGGTGCCGGAGCGCATCAGGGCCGGGATCTGGTAGCACAGCGACTTGCCACCGCCGGTCGGCATCAGTACCAGGGCATTGTGCCCCTCGATCAAGGTTTCGATGACCTCGCGCTGGCGGCCCCGGAAGGCGTCGTAGCCGAAAACCCGTGACAGCAGCGTCTCGGGCGAGGATGCGCCGCTTGCGGCGATGGAGTCCGGCTGGCTCATGGGCGGGTCGCGGGTCGGAACATGGCCGACAGGATAACCGCGCGAACCGTGGGGGGCGGTCGGAAAATCACCCGGCGGGCTGTCGGAGTTTGCCTGCCTCGCGCAGCAACTCGAGCGCGGCCGGGGCCAGTTGCTCGGCCCAGCGTTCGTGCCCCGTGCGGTTGGGGTGGAAACCATCCTCGCAGAAAAGTTCGCCGGCCCGGGCGTCCAGGGCCATGGGGACGTGGGCCAGGGCGGATCGGAGGCGGGCCAGCCTCCCGGCGGCGTGATCGAGCAGGCGCGCGCGGCTGCCCAGCACGAAGCTCAGGGGAAAGGGCAGCAGCGGAAAGTGATGCATGTCGGGTACGCCGGCCAGCAGCACCGGCGCCGCTCCGGTCCGTTCGTGCAGCGCTGCGATCAGCGCTTCGAGGTCGGCCCGCCAGCGCCGCGCCGGGCGCAGGGTCAGGCTGTCGTTGACTCCGAGAGCGATCAGGATGAGATCGACGGGCCCGGTCTCGAGATCGGGCACGAGTTTCTTTCGAACCGCCTCGGCGGTCAGACCGCCGCGAGCCAGGGATCGCCAGTGCACCGCTCGCCCGGTGCGCTGCTGGAGTTGCTCGGCGAGACGGCAGGCCACGGTTTCGGCGGCCTGGTCCAGCCCGACCCCGGCCAGCGGCGATTCTCCCACGGCCAGCAGGCCGAGCGCGGGCGCCGAGCCCGGCCACCGGCCGAAGCGTTCGCCCGCCGCTTCGGCCAGTGGCACGGTGCGCCTGCGCAGTTGTCGGCCCTGGGGCAGCGCGACGGGCGCCAGCGCCAGGCTGAGCGAGGCCAGCAGCTGGCGTCGGCGGCCTTCGATGTCCACTTCGATCAGTCGAGGTTGAGCGTTACTGCAGCCTTGTCGGCCTGTTCCAGCCGGGTGCGGACGTGCGCTTCGGGCTCGGCGGTGCGGCCCTCGAACTCGGGCCAGCCCTGTCCGTGTCGGCGGCACAGCTGCTTGAGCACGGCGACGTGGGCATCCGAGTCGTTCAGGCAGGGGATGTACTTCAGGTCCTCGCCACCGGCCTCGACGAACTCTTCCTTGCCTTCCATCGCAATTTCTTCCAGGGTCTCCAGACAGTCGATGGAAAACCCGGGACAGATGACCTGGAGATTCTTCACCCCGGCGTGGCCGAGCTCTTCGAGGGTGTGGTCGGTATAGGGCTTGAGCCATTCGGCCCGGCCCAGGCGCGACTGGAAGGAGAGCTGCCAGTCGTCTTCGGCCAGGCCGAGTCGATCGGCGATCTTGCGCGCGCTGAAATTGCACTGGCAGTAGTACGGGTCGCCCTTTTGCAGATTCTTCTTGGGAATGCCGTGGAAGGAAAACAGAAGCTTGTCGGGCCGCCCGTGTTCGGCCTGGTAGTGGCGGATCGATTCGACGATGGCTTCCTGCCAGGATTCCTCGCGGTAGAAGTCGTTGATGAAGCGCAGTTCCGGGAACCAGCGCTGGCCCTGCATCCAGGTGGTGACCTGGTCGAACACCGAGGCCGTCGTGGTGGCCGAGTACTGCGGATAAAGCGGCAGCACGATCAGCCGCTGCACGTTGTCGGCCTTCATGCGCTCCAGAGCGGCCTGGATGGAGGGCTGCCCGTAGCTCATGGCCAGCTCCAGCGAAACATCCGGTAGTTCCTCGGCCAGATCTTCGGCGAACTTGTCGGCCAGGCGCTGGGTGTTGACCATCAGGGGTGATCCTCCCTCGGTCCAGACCTCGGCATAGGCTTTGGCGGACTTCGGCGCGCGAAAAGGCAGGATGATGCCGTTGAGAATCAGCCACCAGATGGGGCGCGGCACTTCGACCACCCGCGGGTCGCCGAGGAACTGCTTCAGATAGGGCCTGAGTGCCTTGGCGGTGGGCGCTTCAGGGGTGCCGAGGTTGACCATCAGGATGCCGGCGCGGGCCGGGCTTCGGTGTGCGGTCACCTCGGCCGTTCCCTTGCGGGTGGTGACCAGACGGGATTTTGCGCTGCTCATGGCGTTGGATCGCATGTCGGGAAAGTCCCTATTGTACGAACCCGGCAGGCAGTCCCGGTGAGCGTTCCATCAAGCCGGCTTGGAGGGATGGATCGCTGTTGGGATTTGCCGATTGACTCTGGTATGATCAAAGAGTCGGAGAATAATAGAGAAACCCTCGCAATGCGAAGTTTCGCACCTGCCTTCCAGAGTGCGCTGGCCGTGGTCGCCATGACCCTGGCCGCTTCGCTGTGGGCGAACCCGGTGGGCTACAGCGTCAATTCCCGCGGCGTGGATCGGGATGACCGGCGGGTCAACGCGTTGTGGCGAGTCGACCTGTCCAGCGGCCAAGCCGACTACATTGGCTGGACCAGCTTTCTCGACGTCGAGGCGCTGGCACTGAGTCCGGACGGTGGTCTGTACGGCGCCGATGACGACTCCAATACGCTCCTGCGGGTCAGCACGGTCACTGGCCTGGCTCAGCCGATCGGTGGTGCGGCCAATCGCTACAACACCGGTCTGGCGCTGGACCGCAAGCTTGATTTCGGCATGACGTTCACCTGCGACGGGGATCTCTACCTGGTGTCGGATGTCGAACAGTCCCTGTTCAGGGGCGATCTGGAAAGCGGTCGACTGACGCTGATCGGCACGGCCGGTTCGCTCGGCGCGCCGATTACCGACCTGGCGATTCGTGGAGACGAGGTCTATGGCATCGGCGTGGGCTTGACCAGCGAGGGTCGCGAGGCCTCGCCCGGACTGTATCGGATCGACCTGGAAGAGGCCCGCGCTACGCTGATCGGTCCGCTCGGCGAGGCCGTGGCCCCTTACAACAACGCCGGGCTGTCCTTTGGCGAGGACGGCACGCTCTGGGCGATGACCGACCGGCGTGCCGTTGGCGGCGAGGATCTGCCCAGTCAGATCCTGCGCATCGATCCGGCAACGGGCCGGGCCGAGGTCGCCTCCGAAACCATCATCGGCATGGAGTCGCTGGCGGTTGCTCCGCCCGTCATGTGCCAGTTGCGAGACGTCGCCAGGCCCGATGGATATCCGATACCCGTGCTTTCCGGCCCAGCCCTGCTGACCCTGATCCTGACGGTTTTCCTGCTCGGCGGACTTCGCCTGCGCATCCGGCAGTCCTGATACACTTCTCCATCCTGTAATGACCGCGCAGTTCCTGTTGAAAGGAGTGTTCTGATGGGTTTTGGCAATATCGGCTGGTTTCAGATTCTGGTCGTCCTGCTGATCGTTCTGCTGGTGTTCGGCACCAAGAAGATCCGCACGCTGGGCGGTGATCTGGGCGGGGCCATCCGCGATTTCCGCAAGGGAATGAGCGAAGAGGACAAGGAAGACGACGAACCCGGCGAAGCCGAGGACAAGGATTCCGACGACGAAAAGAAGTCTCATCACAAGCCCGAGAAGGCGCCCAAGGCCTCATCGGGAACGTCGAAAGATTCCTGATCTGCCTTCGCGATGAGCGGTATCGGTTTCACTGAACTGGTCTTGCTGGCGGTCATCGCGCTGCTGGTGGTAGGGCCCAAGCGCCTGCCGGAAATTGCCCGGACCGCTGGTCAGATGACCCGTACCGTGCGCGGCGCCTGGCAGAACATCAAGTCGGAGTTCCAGGCCGAACTGGACAACGAACACAACCGCCGCGTCATGGAAGCGGCGGCCAAGACGCGCAAGGAGCTCGAGACGCCGTTTCGCCTGGACGAGGAGCCGAAGGGTGACCGAAAAGACGGAGGATAATCGAGAGCTCACGCTGATCGATCATCTGCTGGAGTTGCGCACGCGCCTGCTTCGAGCGGTGATCGCGATCAGTATCGTGGTCATTGCACTGGCGCCGTTCGCCCGCCAGCTGTATTCCCTGCTCGCCGAGCCGCTGGTGCGGTACCTGCCCGAAGGCTCGAGCATGATCGCCATCGACGTGGCCTCGCCGTTCTTTGCGCCGTTCAAGCTGGTGCTCATCCTCGGGCTGCTGATTGCCATGCCGGCGGTGATCTACCAGGCCTGGGCCTTCGTCGCGCCCGGGCTGTACCGGCACGAGCAGCGCCTGGCCCGGCCGCTGCTGTTCGCCTCGGTGCTGCTGTTTTACGCCGGCTGCGCGTTCGCCTACTTTGCGGTCTTTCCGGTGGTGTTTTCCTTCTTCACGTCCATGGCCCCGGAAGGGGTGGCGGTGATGACCGACATCAGCCGCTACCTGGACTTCATCCTGACCCTGTTCATCGCTTTCGGGCTGGCCTTCCAGGTGCCAGTGGCCACCATCGTGCTGGTGGCGCTGGGCATCACCACCACCGCGACCCTGGCCAGGGCGCGCGGTTACGTGGTCGTCGGGGCGTTCCTGGTGGCGATGCTGATCACGCCGCCCGACATGATCTCCCAGACCCTGCTGGCATTGCCGGTGCTTGCGCTCTATGAGCTCGGGATCATCATGGCGAAGATCATGGTGCGGCGCACGGAAGAGGCCGGCGTGGCATCGGGCGAAGACTAGGTCACCAGATCGTCGTCGCCCGTCAAGTCGTCTTCCAGTCCGGGAGACCAGCCGAAGACCTGGCTGAAGGCGAGGTACTGGGCGCCGGTCATCAGCACCTGGAAGAGCATCACCGCCAGCAAAAGAACAAGCTGGGCAAGGAAACTGCCGAAGTTGCCGAGCGCCAGTGTCACCGCGCTGCTGACCAGCAGCAGGATGATGAACAGACCGACCACCACGCCGATCGCCGCGAGCAACAAGCCGATAAAGGCCGCCCAGTTGCGCAGCACGGCGCGCAGGCTCGTCGCCAGGGCGGAAAGCACCGGGGCCCGCCCGAACATGACCAGCGGAACGGCAAAGTACAGGGCGGCCAGGACCAGCGCCATCAGCGCGCCGGACAGCATCAGGCCGCCGCCCAGCGAGGTTCCCGCCAGGGCCTCGGCCATCGCTTCGGGCGATTGCACGGCAGCTTCGAGCTGCTCCGGTCCGAGCTGGTGGCTCAGCCAGGAAACCAGGACGATGGCGGCCATCAGCCCGCCGACCATGCCGAAGATGCCCAGCATCAGCAGTCGGGTACGTCTGAGCGGGTCGCCCCAGGCCGAAAAGAGCGTGGTCGGTGGCGGGTTTTTTGCTTCCCCGACCCGATCGAACGCCAGCATGACACCGGCGGTCAGCGACGGTGTGATCAGGGCGAGAATGGCCTGGCCGATCAGCGGGATGACGGCGATCAGCGAAATCCCCAGCCAGAGTGCGGAAATGGAAAGCAGCGGTCGGAAACCCTGGCGCATCCACTCTGCGCTGGCCGGAATCCAGGCCAGCCCGTGTCGGAAGCCGACGCGCTGAACCGAATAACCGCCATTCATGACGCGGTCGGCACCACCGCGGCCCCGGCAATAGCGCCGGCCGACCAGGCCGGTGCCTCGCCGAGCGCGTCGAGGACCTGCTCCGGTTCGGTCACGCTCTGCCACATCTGCAAATGAGCGCGATTCATGAAATGCTCGTCCACGCTTTGCTGCAGAAACGCCAGCAGACGGTCATAATAGCCGCCCGTGTTGACCAGCACGATCGGCCCGAGAAACTGGCCGAGGCGCTTTAGGGTCATGGCTTCGAACAGTTCCTCGAAGGTGCCGCAGCCGCCCGGCAGGGCGACAACGGCGTCGGAGCGCTCGAGCATCCTGGCCTTGCGCGTGCGCATGTCGTCGACGATTTCCAGCGACGTGATGTTCTGGTGGCCGGCCTCGACCCGGGTCAGGAATTCGGGAATGATGCCGTGAACTTCGGCCCCGACACTCAGCGCCGCGTCGGCCATGGCACCCATCAGGCCGTGTCCACCGCCACCGTAGATAATGGTCATGCCGGCATTTCCGAGCGAGCGGCCCAGACGGCTTGCCGCATTGATATAGTCCGGGGAGAGTGCCTGGCTGGAAGCGGCATAGACGGTGACGCGCTGAATGGACATCAACTAGCAACGAATGGACAAGACAATCCGACATTGTAAACGCAGCCTGCGGCTTTCGCCGGCAGTCGTCAGATCCGCCATGGCCGTCGGCCTTTTGGCCGTGCTGGCCGCCTGCAATTCCGATAACCCGCCGGTAGAGCTGGCCGAAGGACAAGAGCCCTACCTGCGCTACTGCGCCTCCTGTCACGGCAACCAGGGCGAGGGCAAACCGCCGGCGTTTCCGCCGCTGGCCGGCTCGGAGTGGATGGAACTGCCGTCCGAGGGGCTGGCGCTGATCGTGCTCTACGGGCTGCGCGGCGAGATCGAGGTGGCCGGGCGGACTTATCGCGGCTACATGCCGCCGATGCAGCATCTCAGCGACGAGGATATCGCGGCGCTGCTGGGCTTTACCGAGCGCACCTGGGCCGGGCGCGAGCCCGGACTGGAGGCCTCCGACATCGCCCATCTGCGCACGGCGTTTGCCCAACGGCGACCACCGCTGGAGGGAATGAACGGTCTGATGCAGGCGCTGGACGAACTGCCGTGACCGTTGCTCCGGCGCGTGGCGGATTCGGCGGATCGGCGGCCATTACCTTGTTGATCATCACGGTGGTGGCCTACTTCATTCAGGTCAGCGCATTCACCAACGTGGTCCGATTGTTCGCGCTTTGGCCGCTGGCCACGCCGGGAACGATCAATCTCGGCGATGGCACCACCTTGCAGACCGGTTTCGGGCTCTGGCAGCTGGTCAGCTACGGCTTTCTCCACGGCAGCCTCGCCCATCTGTTTTTCAACATGTTCGCCCTGTACATGTTCGGACTGCCGATCGAGCGCCTGTGGGGTACCCGGCGCTTTCTGATCTTTTATTTCGTCTGCATGATCGGGGCCGGGCTGGTGCAGCTTGTGGTCGCGCAACTGGCCGGCGAAATCTATCCCACCATCGGCGCGTCGGGAGCGGTCTTCGGCCTGCTGCTGGCTTTTGGCATGATGTACCCGAACAGCCGCATCATGCTGCTGTTTCCGCCCATCCCCATGCGTGCCAAATGGTTCGTGATCGTCTACGGCATTCTAACGCTGGTGTTCGGGGTGACCGGCACCATGCCGGGCATCGCTCATTTCGCTCACCTGGGCGGCATGCTGTTCGGGCTGCTGCTGATCCTGTACTGGGCTTCAAGGGCGTCTTCGCCGCGTTAGCGTGAGCGGCGCCATGGCGCGGGGCCTGTAGCGATGAAGCGATCCACCGTGCGCGATTCGATTGCCCGGCCATGCCCTGCGCCTGGCCCGATGCAGGGGCGTCGAGTTACCGCCGATCTTTCATGGCTCGAGTGCTTCCTCGAACCGGGCAACGACGATGGTCTTGGTGTAGAACTCCAGGAATTTCCGGCCCATGTTGGCGATCTCTCCCAGCGTGAAGGCGCCGAAAGTGAGGTCATTCTGGCTGACCGCCTGCAACTCGTCGGCCAGACGATCCTCCAGACTAAGGGCCCGCGAAACGCTTTCGAGCACCAGGTAGCAGGAGCTGCTGCGATTGAGCATGTATTCATCGACCGCCGCCCGCGCCTGGCGGGCGGCGTCGATCAGGGCGTCGTGCGAGCCATGAAGGATTTGAACCGTGGAGCCGACGGGGACTTCGCCGATGCAGGCAAGTCCGCCCTGACGGTCGATCCGAACGGGGTCACGTACGATGAATTCCTCGGCGGTTTTCCGGATTCCGATGGGATGGTGGCGGGCGTGTTCGGGGAAGTTGTCCGGGCTCAGCGGCGGCCGATGCCGTTGCCGCAGGTGGCGCTCGTACACCGGCAGGGCGGCTTCGTGATCAAGCGCATCGATCACCTTGTCACGCCCGGCGGTGACCACCATGGGTTCCCCGGCGGCTTCCCAACCGTGGCGAGCCGCGACGCTGCTGGCCAGGGGCAGCCGCGCGCACACCGCAGCGCCGGTCAGCAGGCCGTCTGGCGTGATGACGCACGGCATCGCCTGGTCGAAGGGCAGGGCACCGGCGCCGCCACCCACGAAGCTGTTATCCAGGCCGAAAGCAAAGAACAGTTCCTGAACCAGGGTCCCGAGGCGGGGGGCTACGGCATCGACGAACACAATCAGAGTCGAGGCCTCGGTCGGGCCTGGCCAGCGGCTGGTTTGTTCGTGCAGGCTGTGATGGATATCGATCCCGGGGTCGCCCAGGTCATCGATGACCGCGAGGTCGGCCTTGCGGGAAAACCCGGCAACGATCAGTCCGCGTTCATGGCGACGGGCACGGAAATGGATGGACGGGAACAGGCCGCCGAAGACCGGCATGCGCAGGTTTCTGAGCATCCTGTCCAGCGGCTCTTTCGGCCAGTCGTTGCCGGTACAGCCGAGCACCATCAAGCTGGCGACCGACGAACTCTCGCGCAGCGAGGACAGCGCGTGCTGCAACGCCTCCAGATTGCCACGTTCGTCGAAAATCAGTTTCAAGCCTGTCCTCTCCGGGGACGGCGGGGCAGCGCCCGCCCTCGGCCTATTGGCCGGCCTGAAGCCAGTCCCGAGGCTTGAGGTAGTCGGCCAGCCGGCCTTCAGCAGAAGCGAGCTCCGGCTGATAGTCATACTTCCAGTGCGCGACGGCGGGCAGCGACATCAGGATGGATTCCGTGCGCCCTCCGGACTGGAGTCCAAAAAGCGTACCACGGTCGTAGACCAGATTGAACTCCACATAGCGGCCCCTTCGGTAGCGCTGGAAATCGGTCTCGCGCTGGCCGAATGCGGTGCGTTTGCGTTTCTCGACGATGGGTTGATAGGCCTTCAGATATCCATCGCCGACCGCGCGCAGGTAGGCAAAGCAGCGCTCGAAATCCCAGGCGTTCAGGTCGTCGAAGAACAGCCCGCCGATGCCGCGGGTTTCGTCGCGATGGCGGAGATAGAAATATTCGTCGCACCAGCGCTTGTGTTCGGCATAGACATCGTCGCCGAACGGCTCGCACAGGTCATGGGCGACGCGATGCCAGTGGCGGCAGTCCTCGTCGAAGGGGTAGTAGGGGGTCAGGTCAAAGCCGCCGCCGAACCACCATACCGGCGGCTCGCCGTCTTTTTCGGCCAGAAAGAAGCGGACGTTGGCGTGGCTGGTCGGGACGTAGGGATTGACCGGATGCATCACCACCGATACGCCCAGCGCCTGAAAACCGCGACCCGCCAGCTCGGGGCGCCGAGCGCTGGCCGCCGGCGGCAGCGCGTCACCGTGGACGTGCGAGAAATTCACGCCGCCTTTCTCAAACACCTTGCCGCCTTCGAGCACGCGGGTTCGACCGCCGCCGCCTTCGGGCCGATCCCAGCTGTCTTCCCGGAATTGGCCGCGGCCGTCGCTGGCCTCGAAGGCCACGCACAGGCGGTCCTGGAGATCGGTCAGGTAGGCGGAGACGGGTTCGACGCTGGGCAGGATCATGAAGGAGTCATTTCTTTGCGGTCTTCTTTTTCGACGACTTCTTCTTCTTGGCTTTTTTCTTGGTCTTCTTCGCGGTCGTCTTTTTCGCCGCAGTCTTCTTGGCCCCGGCCTTTTTCTTGCCGAACTTGCCGCGCCGGCCCTTCGGCGGTGCTTCGGCCAGGAGCTTTTGGCAGGTTTCCAGGTCCAGCGATTCGGGTTCGACGTCCTTCGGCACGCTGGCGTTGCGCTTGCCGTCGGTCACGAACGGGCCGTAGCGGCCTTTCAGGATTTCGATATCCTCGGCCTCGAAGCGCTTGATGATGCGTTCGGCCAGCATTTTCTTGTGCTCGGCGACCTTTTCGAGCGCCTGGTCCAGCGTGATGTCGTGCGGATCGAGGTCCTTGAGCGAGACGAAGTTGCGCGCGCCGTAACGGACATAGGGGCCGAAGCGGCCGATATTGGCCTGCACGGGTTCGCCCTCGGCCGTCTCGCCGAGGTTGCGCGGCAGTTTGAACAGCTCCAGCGCCTCTGCCAGGGAAATGGTCTCCATCTTCTGGCCCGGGCGCAGACCGGCAAACTGCGGCTTTTCCTCGTCTTCGGCCTGGCCGATCTGGGCGAACGGCCCGTATCGACCCAGGCGCACGATCACCGGCTTGCCGGTCTTGGGGTCGGTGCCGAGCTCGCGCGCCTGCTGGGCTTCCTGGCGGCTGACGGTTTCGTCCTTTTCGTGGACGCGGTCGATGAACGGCTGCCAGAACTCTTCCAGCAGCGGGACCCAGTCGTGCTCGCCGCGCGAGATCGCGTCGAGCTCGTCTTCGAGTCTGGCGGTGAAGTCGTAGTCGACGTAGCGCTCGAAGTGATTGGACAGGAAGTTGGAGACCACCCGTCCGGTCGCGGTCGGGGTGAAGCGCCGGTTTTCCAGCTCCACGTACTCGCGGTCCTTGAGCGTCTGGATGATCGAGGCGTACGTGGAGGGCCGCCCGATGCCGTGGTCTTCCAGCGCCTTGACCAGGCTGGCCTCGGAATAGCGCGGCGGCGGCTCGGTGAAGTGCTGTTCGGGCCGCACCGCTGCCAGCTTGATCCGGTCGCCCTCTTCCAGGGGCGGCAGACGATTGTCCTGGGCCGCCTGGGCGTCCTGGTAGACGGCCAGGAAGCCCGGCTCGATCAGGGTCGAGCCGGTGGCCCGGAAGGTGTGATCGCCGACGTCGAACTCTGCGCTGACGGTGTCGTAGACCGCCGGGATCATCTGGCTGGCCACGGCCCGGTTCCAGATCAGTTCGTAGAGACGGTACTGCTCGTCGCTGAGGTGACGCTTGAGCCGGATCGGCGTCAGTTTCGGCGACGAGGGCCGGATCGCTTCGTGGGCCTCCTGCGCGTTCTTGGATTTCGACTGGTAGAAGTTCGGTTTTTCCGGCACCAGCTCGGCGCCGTACTCCGAGCCGATGACCTGGCGAATCTCGGCCAGCGCGTCCTGGGACAGCGCCACCGAATCGGTTCGCATGTAGGTGATCAGACCCTGGGTGCCTTCGCCGATATCGATGCCTTCATACAGCTGCTGGGCCAGGCGCATGGTGCGCTGAGTCGTCAAACGCAGTCGCCGCGCGGCCTCCTGCTGCAGGGTCGAGGTGATGAAAGGCGGCTGGGCGCGCCGACGGCGCTGGCGCTTGTTGATGCGCGCGACTTCGAATACCCCGCCCGAGCGTTCTTCGACCTGCCGCCGGACTTGTTGTGCGCGCGCCTCGTCGGTGATGTCGAACTGGTCGAGCTTGCTGCCGTCCAGGCGCACCAGGTTGGCGGAGAAGCGCTCCGGTTCGGCCCCGAGATCGGCCTCGATGGTCCAGTATTCGCGTGCTTCGAAGCGCTCGATTTCCTCTTCGCGCTCGACGATCATGCGCAGGGCCGGGGACTGGACGCGCCCGGCCGACAGGCCGCGGCGGACCTTCTTCCACAGCAGCGGCGAGAGATTGAAGCCGACCAGGTAGTCGAGCGCCCGCCGCGCCTGCTGGGCGTCGACCAGGTTGCTGGCCAGGTCGCGGGGGCTTTCCATGGCCTTGTCGACCGCGCGCTTGGTGATTTCCGAGAACACCACTCGGCGAATCGGCGTGGAGTCCTTGATCCCCCGTTCCTTGAGGATTTCAGCGATGTGCCAGGAAATCGCTTCACCCTCGCGGTCCAGGTCGGTGGCCAGGTAGACGGTATCGGCCTTGCGGGCGCTGGCGACGATGCGATCGACGTGCTTGCGGTTGCGCTCGATGATGTCGTAGCGCATGGCAAAGTGGTTGTCCGGGTCGACCGCGCCTTCCTTGGGCACGAGGTCGCGGACGTGACCGTAGGAAGCCAGGACCTCGAAATCCGGGCCCAGGTACTTGTTGATGGTGGTCGCCTTGGCCGGCGATTCCACGATGAGCAGATTCTTGGCCATGCTAGTGGCGATATTCGCCTTCTTCGTCAAACATCAGGTCTTCCATCCAGGCGTAGTTGGCTTCCTGCCCGGGCTGGTTGAACAGCACCATCAGCACGACCCATTTGACGTCTTCCATGTCGATGTCTTCTTCCTCCAGCGCCATCAGGCGATCCAGGACCTGTTCCCGGCGGGCCGGATCGAGCACGCCGATGTTTTCCAGGTACAGGATCAGACCACGGGAGTCGACATCCAGCCGACTGCACTCATCGTCGCAGAAGATCCGGACCGGGTTGCTTTCATGCCCGGTCATGACCGGCATGCGGCGCTGCTCGGCCAGACCGTCGAGCCACGAGAAGGCGCGCTCGATCTCGGCGTTCGAGAAGCCGGCTTCTTCCAGGCTGTCGCTCAGGGATTCGCGGTCCGGCGTGGTTTCGGGTTCGTCATAGATGTAGTTTTCAAACAGGTACATCAGCAGATCGAGCACGTTTTCTTTCATTCAGGGTCCTTGGTGCGTGCGGCTGTAGCGTCCACCGGCGTGAGCCGTGACGTGGCCGTCCAGTTCCAGCAGGAGCAGCATGGAGGATACCGCCGAAGCCGTCAATTGTGTACGGCGGATGATCTCGTCGACCGGTGTGGGGTCGTAGCCGATGGCGTCGAGCACCTGCTGATGCTCTCCGTCCGGTCTCAGATGCGGTGCATCGGCCCCTGAATCAAGGCCATCGTCCGGATCGGACGCCAGGCGCGTGGCCAGAGCGAGTCCGAGCTGGCCGGCCAGCGGCCGCAGTTCCTCGAGCACTTCCTCGGCGGTTTCGATCAGTTTGGCGCCGTCACGGATCAGGCGGTGGCAGCCGCGCGCCAGCGGATTGTGCACCGAGCCGGGAATGGCGAACACCTCGCGGCCCTGCTCGGCGGCCAGGCGGGCCGTGATCAGCGAGCCCGAGCGCTGACCGGCCTCGACCACCAGGGTGCCCAGGCTCATGCCGCTGATCAGCCGGTTGCGGGCCGGGAAGTGACCGGCGCGGGGTTCGGTCCCCGGCGGAAACGTGCTGACGATTGCCCCCTGGCCGACGATTCTCCGGGCCAGGTCGCGGTGCCGGGCGGGGTAGACCCGGTCGAGACCGGTGCCGGCCACCGCAATGGTGCGTCCGCCGGCATCCAGGCAGGCGGCATGAGCCTGGCCGTCGACGCCCGTGGCCAGCCCGCTGGTGATGACCAGCCCGGCGCCGGCCAGGGTCGCGGCGAATGAGCGGGCATGGTCGAGACCGCCGGCGGTGGCGTTGCGGCTGCCGACGATCGCCAGCTGCGGACTGAGCAGGCAGTCGGGCTGCCCGGCAACGAACAACGCCGGCGGCGGATCGGCGATGTCGCGAAGCAGCGGCGGGTAGTAGTCGTCTTCGAGGGTGATCAGGTGGTGATCATCGCGCGCCAGCCACTCCAGGCAGCGCTGCATCGCCGCGCTGTCGGGCTGGTGCAGGGCGCGGACCTGGTCGGCACTCAGTCCCGCCTTGCCCAGCTCGCGATCCGAGGCGTCGAGCCAGCCCGATGCAGAATCGAAGTACTCGCACAGCTGGGCGAAGCGCCGGGCTCCCAGCCGGGGGGCGAGAACCAGTGCCAGCCAGTCGGAGACGGTGCTCCGGCTCGCCATGACCCGCGCTTACAGGCGCCGGTCGGGATGGTCGAGACGGTCGTCGACGCGAATCGCGTTGGTGCCGTCGAGCACGATCGCGTAGCTGATCCGGTCGAACGGGCGGAACACCATCAGTTGGCCGGCGAATTCCTCGGGCATTTCAACGTGGACCCGCTCGGGCGATTCGAAAGCGGCCCGGCTCATGCGTGGATACTCGATGTTGTCGCGCATGATCTCACCGGGTCGGAAGGCGGAGAACATGTGGCCCGGCTGGACCCCGTCTTCCGTGCCCAGGTTGATCGCCACGATCTGATAGTGGCCGGCCCCGTAGTAGGCCTCGCTGAGCGTGAGAATACGGCCACCCTGCGGCGTTTCATCCATGGCCCGCGGAAAGAAGGTTTCCTCGAGCTGGAAATCCTCGATCGGCAGAATCCGGTCCCCGGCCATCACCTCCCGACGGCCTTCGACGATCTCCAGAACGGCGGGATCGCCGGCCCGAAGGACCACGGCCCGGGCCGCTTCCAGAAATTCGTAGCCGATGATCGGGTAGTCGAAGGCTTCGAGTTTTCCGACCGTGTTGAGCCAGAATTCGCTGCTGGGCCGCTCGCTGTAAGGCACCTGGCCGGCGCCTGTGCCGGTGCGGATGCGGTTGCGACGCATGCCGCGATCGCCGACGATGGCCTCGCTGCGGTCGACGAACTGGTGCACCATTCGGGCGATGATGACTTCCTCTCCCTCGGCCTTGTCGGCCATCCCGCGGGCATAGGTGCGGTCACCGATGCCGACCATGACGCGATGCTCGTAGTTGGCGATGATGTAGGGAAGATCGTCGATTTCGTCCGCGTCGAGAACGCGCGGGCGCCGCAGGAACGGCTCGATCGCGTCGCGCGGCAGGGTCGTGATCGGGCCGTCGATGGCCTCCGAGCGGATTCGCGGCGACAGTTTCTTGATGGAGTCGTCGACCATCAGCCGGGGCTCACCGCCGATGAAGACCAGGGAGATGACGTCGCCGGGATAGATCAGGTGCGGATTTTCGATCTCCGGGTTGGCCTGCCAGATATTCGGCCACTGCCAGGGTCGGGTCAGGAAGCGGGAGGCGATATCCCAGAGCGTGTCGCCGGGCTGGACCACGTACTCCCTGGGGTGGTCCTCACGCAGTTCGACTGCACCTGCCTGCAAGCTGAGCGCAAGCAACAGGACGGCCAGAATCATTACGATGCGTTTCACGAGTGTTGTCTCCCATGCGGCCAACGTGGCGTTGAGATTCGCAGGTTATCATAAGTATAGTTGCACAACAGCCCACCGATACAGGGGTTATGGAACGTCCATGGCACAACTGAATATTCTGGAGTTTCCCGATCCGCGTTTGCGCAGGATCGCCCGGCCGGTGTCCGAAGTGACCGATCGCGAGCGGCGCCTGGCCACCGATATGCTCGAAACCATGTACGCCGCACGCGGCATCGGCCTTGCCGCCACCCAGGTCAACGAGGATGTGCGCCTGCTGGTGCTCGACCTGAGTGAAACCCGCGACGACCCGAAAGTATTCATCAATCCCGAAATCGTCGAGCGCGCCGGCAGCCAGACCTGCGAGGAAGGCTGCCTGTCGGTGCCGGGCATCTACGCCGAGGTCAAGCGCGCCGAGCAGATTCGGGTGCGCGCGCTGGGTCTGGACGGGCAGTCTTTCGAGCTCGACGCCGACGGCCTGCTCGCGGTCTGCGTTCAGCACGAAATCGACCATCTCGACGGCAAGGTCTTTGTCGACTACCTCTCGCCGCTCAAGCGCCGCATGGTCGAAAAGAAGCTGAAGAAGCAGCAGCGCGAGGCCGAAGCGGTGGCATGACCCTGCGTTTGCTGTTCGCCGGCACGCCGACGTTCGCCGTGCCGGCACTGCGGGCGCTGATCGAATCGGGCCAGCCGCCGCTGGCCGTTCTGACCCAGCCCGACCGAAGCGCCGGGCGCGGCCGACAGGTGCGCCCGGGACCGGTCAAAAAGCTGGCCGCGGACGCCGGCATCGACATACTGCAGCCCGAACGGCTCGACCGTCCCGACTTGCCGGCCGCGCTGCGTGACCTCAAGCCGGATTTGCTGATCACGGCCGCCTACGGGCTGATCCTGCCGGGCTGGTTGCTGGCGCTGCCGCGCTGCGGCTGCTGGAATCTGCACGCTTCGCTGCTGCCGCGCTGGCGTGGCGCCAGCCCCATCCAGCAGGCGATCCTGCATGGCGATGCCGAGACCGGCATTTCCCTGATGCAGATGGAAGCGGGCCTGGACACCGGGCCGGTGCTGGCTCGGAGCGCCACCACCATCGGGCGGCGGGAAAATGCCGGCGAGTTGCACGACCGCCTGGCGCCGATGGCTGCCGAGCTGCTTTTGCAAACGCTCGCCCAACTGCTCGCCGGGCAACCGCCGGCGCCGCAGCCGCAGGATTCTGCCCGGGCCACTCATGCACCGCTGATCGCCCGGTCCGATGCCCGGTTGGAGTGGCACCAGCCGGCCCAGGCGCTGGTTCGCCGCGTGCGCGCCTTCAATCCCTGGCCCGTGGCTTTCGCGACCCTGGAAGGGCTGGATGTGCGGATTTTTCGGGCGCGCGCCGGCGGCGCTGTCGATGCGCCTCCCGGCACCCTGGTGCGCGGGCATGGCTTGCGCGATGCCGTGGTCGTGGCCTGTGCCGAGGGCAGCCTCGAGATCCTCGAGCTGCAGGCGCCGGGGCGCAAGCGCGTGACTGCTGCGGACTGGCTCAATGCCCGCCCCGACTGGCGCTGAGCCCAGGCTTGTGGCGGCGCGGGCCGCCGCGGCCGTGCTGGATCGGGGGCGGGCGCTGGACGAGGCGCTGGCCGAGGGCCTGGAGCGCCTGGATCAGGCCCGCGACCGCGCCCTGGCGCGGCGGCTTTCTCACGCGCTGATGCGCGACTGGCCGGCGGCCAATTTCCTGATCACGCAACTGGTGGACCGTCGCCCCGCGCGTCGCGATCGCCTGGTGCACTTCATCCTCGCCGTGGCGCTGGTGGAGTTGCGGCAGCAGCGCGAACCGGCCCGCGCGGTCGTGCATTCGGCCGTGGAATCGGCCGCTCGCGGCGGTCTCGATCACCTGCGCGGACTGGTCAACGCGGTCTTGCGCAGCTACCAGCGCCGGCAGTGCGAGCTCGAAGCCGCGATGCCGGCCGATCCGGTCCACCGCTTCGGTTATCCGGGCTGGCTGATCGAGCGGATTCGCAGCGACTGGCCGCAAGACTGGGAAGCGATTCTCGACGCCGGCAACGCGTCGCCGCCGCTCTGGCTGCGAGTGAATCGACGTGGCTGGTCGATCGATGAAGCGCGCCGGGCGCTGTCGGATGCCGGTCTGGATGCCCGCGTCGTGGAGGGTCTCCCGGACGCGCTGGTGCTGGACCAGCGCGTGGCGATCAGCCAGCTGCCCGGTTTCGCCGAGGGGAAGCTGTCGATCCAGGACGGCGCCGCCCAGGCGAGCGTGGAATACCTGCAGCTGGAACCGGGCTTGCGGGTGCTCGATGCCTGCGCCGCTCCCGGCGGCAAGAGCGCCCACGCGCTCGAACGCGCGGCCGTGGATCTGACCGCCGTCGAAATCGATCCGCGGCGGCTCGAGCGCGTCAGGGCGACGTTCGGGCGGCTGGGCCTGTCCGCCCGGGTGCTGCTCGGCGATGCTGTCGAGCCGCAGAACTGGTGGAGCGGTCTGGCGTACGATCGCATCCTGATCGACGCGCCCTGTTCGGCCAGCGGGGTGATCCGGCGGCACCCGGACATTCGCTGGCTGCGGCGGCCCGGCGATCTGGAGGAACTGGTCCGGGTGCAGGCGCAAATGCTCGACGCCTTGTGGCCGCTGCTCAAGCCCGGCGGTATGCTTGTGTATGCCACCTGCTCGATCCTCCAGGCTGAAAACGAAGCCCAGGCCCAACGCTTTCTGGAACAGCATGCCGATGCCCGAACCGTCCATTTCCCCAGCCTGCCGGGCACCGCGCGGACCCACGGGCGCCAGATCCTGCCCGGCGAGCGGGGTATGGATGGTTTCTATCATCTGGCTGTTGAGCGCCTGCGCGGCCGATCCTGACCTGCATGGGCACCTTCGCCTGATCGATCCCGAACCGCGCTGGCGCGGCGAGGTGCTCGGCGTCCATGCCGGGATCGACTTCCAGCCCGGACCCCGGGTGATCGAGGCGCTGGAACACGGCGTGACCGTGCATATCCGCTTCGTCACGCGGATCGGGCCGCCCTGGCGGCTGCTGCCGGTCACCGATGACCCGCGCAGTCATCGCTTTGAAATTCGCTACCTGCCGCTGATCCGGCACTACGAGTTGACCGACCTGCGGTCCGGCGAACAGGTCAGCTATCCGCGCCTGGCCATGGTGCGCGATGCGCTGGCGCAACCGCGCTGGGTGGAAACCCGCTTGCGCGACCGGCACTCGGACGGTCCCGGATGGCGCCTGCAGGCCCGGGTCGAAATCGATCGCACGCGTCTTCCCTCGCCGATGCGGCTGCCGGTCTGGTTCGACCGCAACTGGGGTCTGGGAGACGACTGGCAGACCTGGCGGCCCGACGAGTACGGAGTGCGCTGACGTGGCCGCCCAGGTTCTGCGTCGCAGCCTGCGAGCCGTGCCGCTGATCGCGGTGCTGGTCGTCCTGCTCAGTTCGCTGTACCTGGTCTCCAGCGTCGAGCAGGAGGCGACCCAGCTCGGGCGCGCCGCGTTCTGGGTCTTCGTGACCACGGTGCTGGCCCTGGTCATCCTGATGCTGGTCATCGGAGGGCGCCTGCTGCGGCTGGTCCAGCGCGTCCGGCGGGGGGAGCCCGGCTCACGGCTGACCGCGCGCCTGGTCGCCCTGTTCATCGCCCTGGCGCTGCCGCCGGTCGTGGTCTTGTATCTGTTTTCGCTTGAGTTTTTGTCGGAGACCGTGTCCGGATGGCTGGACGTCGAGGCCGAGCAGGCGCTGGCCGATGCGATCGAGCTGGGTCAGATGTTCATGAACGTGCGCACCCGCGAGGCCCGCCAGCAGGTGGGTCGACTGGGACAGGATCTGGCGCTGGATGACGACGAGCGACTGTACGATCAGCTGCTGGCTGCGGTAAGCAGCGCCGGCCCGACTGAACTGTCCGTGCTCGAAGCCTCGGGCCGTGCCCGGGTCACGGTCAGCATTGATCCCATGCGCCTGGTCGCCGATCGACCCAGCGGATTCGCGCTGGCCCAGGCGCTGGAAAACGAACAGTACGCCACCGCGGAGCCGGGCGGAAATGGTCTGCAGATCCGGGTTCTGCGACTGCTGAACTCACCGGTACTGGGAGCCAGGCCCCAGCTGCTCCAGGCCGTCTACCCGTTGCCCGATGACTTCAGCGGGCTGGCCGACGGCATCGAGCAGGCCTATTTTCGTTATCAGAACGTCTCGTTCCTGCGCGGCCGATTGGAGCAGAGTCTGGTCCTCATTCTTTCGCTGGTGCTGTTGCTGACCGTGTTTCTGGCCATGCTGCTGGCCTTCAATGCCGCCCGCAGACTGACCCGGCCGGTGCGCGATCTGGCCATCGCGACCGAGGAACTGACGGCGGGCCGGTTCCCGCGCGAGTTGCCCGTGACCAGCCGCGACGAACTGGGTTTTCTGGTCGATTCGTTCAATACCATGACCCGGGAGCTGGCGACCAGCAGAAGGGCGCTGGAAGCGCAGCGGCGTTACCTGGAAATCGTCCTTGGACGGCTTTCGGCCGGCGTGCTGGCGGTCGACGACGACGATCGGCTGAGCGCATTCAACGAATCGGCCGGCCGCATCCTCGGGCTGGACGCCCAGTCCGACCGCTATCGCAAGCTCGACGAGCTCGCGGCCGATCGCCCCGACCTGCGTCCGCTGCTGGAGCTGGTGCTGACGCGCGGCGCCTCGTCGGCTACCGATTGGCGCAAGGAGATCCAGCTGGGCGATCCATCCCAGCCGCTGGTGCTGGTCTGTCGCGGCTCGGATCTGCCGGCCGAGACCGGCGGCCAGGTGGTGGTGTTCGACGACGTCACGGTGCTTGACCAGGCCCAGCGCGAAGCGGCCTGGGCGGAGGTGGCGCGGCGTCTGGCCCACGAGGTCAAGAACCCGCTCACGCCGATCCAGCTGGCCGCTGAACGCCTGCAGTACAAGCTCGAGGGTGAACTGCCGCCCGACCAGCAGCGGTTGCTGAGCAAGGCCACCACCACCATCCGCGCCCAGGTCGACACCCTGAAGCGGCTGGTCGACGCCTTCGGCGACTACGCCAGACCCAGGCCGATTCGCCGCGAGCCGGTTGCTCCGGCCGATCTGGTCGCAGAAATCGCCGACTTCCACGCCAGCGCCGACGTGCCGGTTCGCTTCGAGATCGACGCGGCCGAAGATGCCGGAGAAATCCTCGCTGACGCCGGACGTTTGCGCCAGGTCCTGATGAACCTGGTCCGCAATGCGCAGGAAGCCCAGCCTGACGCGACCCCGGCGTTGCAGATCGCGGTTCGTTCGGCGACCCGCGAGCAGCGGCCCGGCGTGGAACTGGTGCTGCGCGACGACGGTCCCGGGTTCGGCGCCGAAGTGCTGGGCCGGGCGTTCGAACCCTACGTGACTACCAAGACCCGAGGTACCGGACTGGGCCTGGCGATCGTTCGGCGGATCATCGAGGAGCACGGTGGGCAGATCGCCGTCGGCAACGGCCCGGGGCCGGATCGTGCCGGTGCGGAAATCCGTATCTGGCTACCGCGCGAATAGCACTCGTCCGACTGCGGTATGCTTGGCGACTCTTTCCAGCCACCTCTTGAGCCCTGTCTGTCCCGATGGCCGGCGCCCGCATCCTGATCGTCGATGACGAACCCGATATCCGCGAGCTGATCGCGGATATTCTCGAAGACGAAGGCCACCAGGTCTCGGCCGCAGCCGATGCCGCCGAGGCGCGTGAACAGCGCCGCTCGCTGTCGCCGGACCTGGTTCTGCTCGACGTCTGGATGCCCGACACCGACGGCATCTCGCTGCTGCGCGAATGGCGCGATGCCGAGGCGCTGGACTGCCCCGTGGTGATGATCTCCGGTCACGGCTCGGTCGAAACGGCGGTCGAGGCGACTCGCCTGGGCGCCTATGACTTCATCGAAAAGCCGGTCTCCATGGCCAAGCTGCTGGTGACGGTGAACAACGCCCTCGAGGCGGGCAGACTCAAGCGCGAGAACGCCGGCCTCCGGCAGCGCGCGCCATCGGCCGTGGAGCCCCTGGGTCGATCGCTGGCGGTTCAGAATCTGCGCCGGCGCCTGGAAAAGGTGGCCGCCCACGACGCGCCGGTGCTGATCACCGGAGAACCGGGGGTCGGCAAGGAGCAGGCCGCGCGCTGGATTCATGCCCATTCGCGGCGCTCGCAGGGGCCGTTCGTGGCCGCGCCCACCCGGATCGAGGCCCAGGGCTGGCGCAACCTGCTGCTGGGCAGCGGCGGCGAGCTGGGCCTGCTGGCACAGGCCCAGGGCGGGGTCTTGTTCATCAACGACATCACTCTGCTCGACGAGGTGGCCCAGTCCCTGCTGCTGCGCATTCTCGAAAGCGGGCACCTGGAGCCGGAGTCCAGTACCAGTTCGGAGATGGACATCCGCATCATTACCGGCGCCGGCATCGGACTGGCCGACCTGGTGCGTTCGGGCAGGATCGATGAATCGCTGTATTACCGTCTCAACGTCCTGCCGCTGGAAATTCCGCCGCTGCGCGAGCGCCAGGAGGACGTGCCGGATCTGGTCCGTTTCTACGCCGAGTATTTCCCGTCGCGCGACGGCTTGCCGTATCGGCATTTCCCGGTGGCCGCCCAGAACCGGCTGCGCCAGCACCGCTGGCCGGGCAACCTGCGCGAGCTGAAGAACCTGGTCCAGCGGCTGCTCATACTGGGGGGAGACGAAGAGGTCTCAGTGGCCGAGATCGACGAGGCGCTGGCCCAGGTCGACGCCGTCAGCGCCGGGCCCGGCCAGCAGATTCCGTCCCTGTTTCGCCTGCCGTTGCGCGAGGCGCGTGAGGAGTTCGAGCGCCAGTACCTCACTCATCAGCTCAAGCTGGCCGGGGGCAGTGTCGGCAAGCTGGCCGAGGCGGTGGAGATGGAGCGGACCCACCTTTATCGCAAGCTCCGGCAGTTGGGCATCGATCCCAAGCAGGTCTGAGGAGAAGGCAAAGCATGCAGATCATCATTCTCGGCGCTGGCCAGGTGGGTTCGGGCATGGCCCGCAGCCTGTCGCGCGAGGAAAACGACATCACCGTGGTCGACGTCGACGCCGAGCGCCTGCGCGAGCTGCAGGAAAAGCTCGACATCCGCACCGTACTCGGGCACGCCGCCCATCCGCAGACTCTGATCCGGGCCGGCATCGAAGACGCCGAGTTGCTGATCGCGCTGACCAATTCCGACGAGACCAACATGATCGCCTGCCAGGTGGCCTACTCGTTGTTCAACACCCCGACCAAGGTCGCGCGCGTGCGCGCCGCCGACTACCTGGCCCACCCCGAGCTGTTCAACCGCGAGCACGCACCGATCGATGTACTGATCAGCCCCGAGCAGCTGGTGACCGATCACGTCCAGCACCTGATCGAATATCCCGGCGCCCTGCAGGTGCTCGATTTCGCCGATGGCCGAGCCCAGCTGGTCGCCACCCGGGCCTTTCACGACGGTCCGCTGGTCGGTCGCGAGCTCAAATCGCTGCGCGACAAGCTGCCCGAAGGGGTCGATGCCCGGGTCGCGGCGATCTTTCGCAACGACGAACCCATCATCCCGCGCGGCGACACGGTCATCGAGGTCGACGACATCGTGTTCTTTCTGGCCGCCAAGCGCGACATTCCGGTGGTCATGCGCGAGCTGCGGCGCATGGGCGGACCGGCCAACCGCATCATCCTGGCCGGCGGCGGCAACATCGGCGCGGCCCTGGCCGCGCGCCTGGAGCGCAACCACCACGTCAAGGTGATCGAGGTCGATCCGGCCCGGGCCGAGCACGTGGCCGAAGACCTGGATACCGCCATCGTGCTGGTCGGCGATTGCGCCGACGAGGACCTGCTGCACGAGGAAGGCATCAACGAGACCGACGTCTACTGCGCCCTGACCAATGACGACGAGGCCAATATCCTGTCCTCGATGCTGGCCAAGCGCATGGGCGCCGACAAGGTGATCACGCTGATCAACCGGCCGGCCTACGTCGATCTGGTCGAATCCGACCGCATCGATGTCGCGGTCAGCCCGCAGCAGGTGACCATCGGCGCGCTGCTCACGCACATCCGGCGCGGCCACATGGTCCGCGTCCATTCGCTCAGGCGCGGCGCGACCGAGGCCATCGAGGCGGTCGCCCACGGCGCGCCCGGCCAGTCGAAGGTGGTCGGCAAGCGCATCGAGGAAATCGAGCTGCCGCCGGAGACCACCATCGGCGGCATCATTCGCGGCGAAGAGGTGATCATCGCCCACCACGACGTCGTGATCCAGAACGATGATCACGTGGTCCTGTTCGTGGCCGATCAGCGCCAGATTCGCGAGGTCGAGAAGCTGTTCTCGGTGGACGTGGTCTTCCTGTAATGCGCCTGGCCGCCTATGCCCCGGTGCAGCGGATCGTCGGGGTCCTGCTGCTGTTCATCAGCCTGGCCTTCGTGCCGCCGCTGGTGTTTGCGGTGGTCAACGAGGACGGGGCGGCGCTGGCTTTTCTCAGCAGCCTGATCGTCGTCAGTGTCACCGGGCTGCTTTTGTACTGGCCGGTCCGCCGCGCCCATCACGACCTGCGCATCAGCGACGGTTTTCTGGTGGTCGTCGCGTGCTGGGTCGCGGTCTGCCTGGCCGGCGCCATTCCCTTCCTGCTGGGTCTTCGCGCCAGCCTGGCCGACGCGGTTTTCGAGTCGACCTCGGGCATTACCACCACCGGCGCGACCGTCTTTTCCGGGCTGGACGTGATGCCGATCTCCATTCTCTGGTATCGCCAGCAGCTGCAGTGGATCGGCGGGCTCGGGATCATCATCCTGGCCGTGGCCATCCTGCCGATGCTGCGCGTGGGCGGCATGCAGGTCGCCCGCGCCGAGGCCACCGGGCCGGTCAAGGAGCGGCGCCTGACCCCGCGCATTGCCGAGACGGCCAAGGCGCTTTGGGCGATCTACATCGGACTGACCCTGGTTTGTGCCGCAGCCTACTGGGCGGCCGGGATGAGCCTGTTCGATGCGTTCGCTCATTCGTTCACGACCATCTCGACAGCCGGGTTTTCGACCCACGATGCGTCGATCGGTCATTTCGACAGCGCCCTGATCGACTGGCTGGTGACCTTTTTCATTTTTGTCGCCAGCCTGAATTTCGGCCTGCACTTTCTCGCCCTGCGCAGGGGGTCCGCCCAGGTCTATCTGAAAGACCCGGAACTGAAGCTTTTCAGCCTCCTGCTGCTGGTGATTACCGTAATGATTGCCGTGCTTCTGTGGCATCACCAGGTGCATGACAATATCTGGGACTCGCTGCGCTACGCGGCGTTCCAGGCCATGTCCTACACGACCACCACCGGCTTCGGGACCGCCGACGTGTCGCTGTGGCCGGGCACCCTGCCGCTGCTGCTGATCCTGGTCAGCGCGCTGGGCGGCTGCGCCGGCGCGACCACCGGCGGGGTGAAGATCATCCGGGTCTACCTGCTGACCAAGCAGGGGATGCGTGAGCTTCAGCGACTGGTGCATCCGCGTGCGGTGGTGCCGCTCAAGCTGGGCCGCCGCACGCTGGATCCGGAAGTGGCCAACGCCGTGTGGGGTTTCGTCTCGCTCTATATCCTGTGCATCATCGTCCTGACCCTGATTGTTTCCGGAATAGAAGATGATCTGGTCACGGCCGTCTCGGTGGTGTTTTCGGCCATGAACAACCTCGGCCCGGCGCTGGGCGAGGCGTCATCCAGCTGGGGTCCGCTGGCCGACTCGACCAAGTACCTGATGAGTTTCGCGATGTTGCTGGGACGGCTGGAAATCTTTACCGTGCTGGTGTTGCTCACCCCGTCGTACTGGAAGCACTGATTGCCGATGAAGCCGGAGATCATTGAAAACCTGATCGCCCAGGGCCGGGACGGTTACGAGGCTCGACTGGCCGCCGGCCAGGCCCGGCTCAACTGCGGTGACCTGGAACAGGCCATCGCGCATCTGGAAAAAGCCACGCAGTTTCGCTCCGACCAGACCATGGCGTGGCAGGAGCTGGGCCGGGCCCGGCGCGAAAACGGCGATCCTGCAGGTGCCCGGGCGGCATGGTCACAAGGACTGAAGATCGCCGCGGCCAACGGCGACAAACAGGCCGAGAAAGTCATGGGCGTATGGCTGAAAAGGCTGGAGCGCTCGGCTTCCTAGTGGTCCACTAGTCGCCGATGCGCTCGAAACGGGGTTGCTGGCGGCCATCGACCAGCTTGAGGTCGACAAACATCTCCAGCGGCCGCACCCACAGGCCGCGCTCCCCGTAGAGGGGCCGATAGACCACCATCCATTCCTCGGTTTCGGAATGGCGGGCGATGTCGATGACTTCGTATTCACCGCCCTTGAAGTGACGATAGCGTCCGGGTTGGATCAAGGGATGCTTCATGACCTGCCTGCGCGCGGTTGTCGGCCCCGCTTGACGTCGCCCGGCGGCCAGAGACGGGCAGCGAACGTGCTACATTCGCCACCAAGCCAAGATAGCAGAATCGGCCCGGATGGATGAGTGTGATTGCCGGTCCGTGCAGCCAGGGGACGAGGTGGTCTTTCAATCACGGCAAACAAATGCGGTGGCGCCATGCCGGCGGCAGCGATCTTCGATGCTCCTTCCCTGGCTGACGGCAGTTCCTGGCGCGACCGGACCCGCTCTGGCGCGGAGTGCGGATGAATCGGGCCTGGCCACGCTTGCTTTCGATCATCCGCTGTTGCTCGGTGTAGGCATGTTTGCGCTGGTCGGGCTGATGGTGCTGGCGTGGATGTTGTGGCGTCGCGATGGCCGCCTTCGCCAGACCAACGCGCAGCTTGAACAGGTGCTGGCCGAGCGTGAGCGCATGGCCAACCAGCTGCCGGTCGGTCTTTACACCTTGATCGATACCGGGGGCGATGCTCCTCAGCTCGGCGATATGAGTGATCGGGCGCTAGAGCTGCTGGGGGTGGACCGTCCAACCATACGGGCCCATGCTTACGCTGCTTTCCGGCATCTCCATCCCGATGATCGCGAACGCGTCCTGAAGCTCAACAACGAATCGCGCCGGCACACCAGGCCGTTTCTGGTCGAGGCCCGCTTCCGGGTTGAAGGCCGTCAGCGCTGGCTGCGACTGGAATCCTGGCCGCGGTCGTTCCACGATCATATCGAGTGGTTCGGCTACATCATCGATGTCACCGACCGCCATGAGGCCGAATCCCGGTTCCAGGTCTTGTTCGAACAAAGTCCACTGGCCATCATGCTGCACGATGCCGAAACCGGTGCGGTGCTGGACGCCAATCGTGCCGCCTGGGAGTCCTACGGGCTCGATTCGCTGGAGTCGTTGAAAAGCCGTGACCTGTGGGCGGAACCGCCGTATTCGGAACGCGAAGCCCTGGCCCATATCCATTCTGCGGCCGAGGGTCGAGTCCGGCGTTTCGAATGGTGCAGCATCAATGCCCAGGGGCAACCTTTCTGGGAACTGGTGAGCCTGATGCCGGTGGTGATCGAGGGGCAGGAGCGGGTCTTTTCCACCGCCATCGACATCACCGAACTGCGCGCCATTCAACAGCGCTTCCGGGCGATTTTCGAACAATCACCGGTTGCCATCCTGGTCCAGGACGCGGTCAGCGGAGAGGTGCTCGATGCCAACGCGCAGGCCTGGCGCAGCTATGGGTTCGCCGGGTTCGAAGATTTCAAGCAAGCTGCAGCAGATGGACGCCTGAGCCTGCGGTATGGCGGTCGTACAGGGGTTGAGCAGATGCGCCAGGCGGTTGCCGCCGGCGGAGGGCGCCTGGAATGGCCGACCCGTCATGCCGACGGACACATCCTCTGGTTCGATGTGACCCTGACCCCGATCGACCTTGGAGGACGCGCCTGCGTCCTGGCCGTTTGTCTGGATGTCACCGAGCAGCTCGAGGCTGCGCGGCGCCTGCGCGACAGCGAGGCCCGGTTCCGCCGCATTCTTCAGGACATCGACGGCGTGGCGGTGCAGGGCTACCGTCTGGATGGCTCGGTCAGCTACTGGAACCGGGCCTCCGAACTGCTGTATGGCTACAGCGAGGCCGAGGCGCAGCAAAGCAACCTGTTCGATCTGATCATCCCGCCGGAAATGCACGACGAGGTCAGCGCCAATCTGCAACGCGTTGCCGAAGGCGGCGAGATCGGCAACGGCGAGCTTGAACTGGTGCGCAAGGACGGGCGTCGGGTGCCGGTCTATTCCAGCCATACCGTGCTGCGATCGCCGACCGATGAGCCGGAACTGTTCTGCGTCGACATCGACTTGAGCGAACGCAAGGCCCACGAGCAGGCGCTGGCCCGCCTGGCCAATTATGACAATCTTACCGGCCTGCCCAACCGCCGCCTGATGGGCGAGTTGATCGAACAGATGATGTCCCGGACTCGCAGGAATCAGGGTACGTTTGCCCTGTGTTACCTGGACCTGGACGATTTCAAGCCGATCAATGATCGCCACGGGCATGACGTGGGTGACCAGGTGCTGATCGCGATTTCACGTCGCCTGCGCAGGCTGGTGCGCGCCAGCGATCTGGTTGCCCGACTGGGCGGAGACGAGTTCGTCGTCGTGCTCGACGGCATCGGCGACGGTCCGGAACTGGATCGCCGCCTGGGCGTTCTCCTCGACTGCGTGGCCCGTCCGGTGAAAGTCGATCGACTGGAATTGCAGGTGCACGGGAGCGTCGGCGTCACCCTGTACCCGCAGGATCCCGGAGATCCGGATACGCTCCTCCGGCACGCCGATCAGGCCATGTACCGGGCCAAGGCGCAGGGTCGCAACCGCTACAGTCTGTTCGATATCGAGCTGGAAGCCAACGTGCAGCGTCGCCGCAAGCGCCTGCGTGAAATCGAACAAGGACTCGAGCAGGACCAGTTCCAGCTGTACTACCAGCCCAAGATCGACCTCGCCACGGACCGGGTGGTGGGGTTCGAGGGTCTGGTTCGCTGGCATTGTCCGGATGGCGAAGTGCTTATGCCGAGGGCCTTTCTGCCCGATCTCGACCGCAGCGACCTGGAGCGGCGCTTCGGCGACGCCATGATCCGGCAGGCGCTGGGCCAGGTTGCTGCCTGGTCGGCGATTGCCCCGGACATCACCGTCAGCGTCAACGTGTCCGGTCCGCATCTGCTCAGCGAGGGTTTCGTCGAGACTCTGGCCGGCCTGCTGGAGGAGCATTCGGACTGCAGGTCCGATCGCCTGGCCCTCGAGATCGTCGAAAGTGCCGCGGTCAGCGACCTCGAACGCGCCGTGGCGGTGCTCAAGGAGGTCCGGGAACTCGGCGTGCAGATGTCGCTGGACGATTTCGGAACCGGCTACTCTTCGCTAAGCCACCTGCGCTCTTTGCCGGTCGACGAGGTCAAGATCGACCAGAGTTTCGTGCGCGACATGCTCGACGACATCAACGATCGCAACATTGTCCAGAGTGTCATCAGCCTGGCGGCGGCCTTCAGCCTGCGCGTGGTGGCCGAGGGCGTGGAAACCGCCGAGCACGTGGCAGCGCTGCGTCAGCTGGGCTGCGGGCTGGTCCAGGGCTATGCCTTCGCCCGCCCGATGCCGGTGGCCGAAGTCACCGACTGGCTGAACGCTCAGTCGTCTTCGACCAGTTCGTAGGCGCCGTCGGCGTCGTGGGTCTCGCGTCCCGTGACCGGCGGATTGAACGCGCAGATCAGGCGCATGTCCTCGGTTCCGCCGCGCAGAATGTGGCGGTCGTGCTGGTCCAGGGCGTAGATCACGCCGTCATGGATCTCGTGCACTTCGCCGGTGGCCAGATCCTCGATGCTGCCGTTGCCGGATACACAGTAGACCGCCTCGAGGTGGTTCTTGTACCACATGTGCAGCTCGGCGCCGGCCGGGATGATGGTTTCGTGGAAGCTGAAGCCCATGCGGTCGCTTTTGAGCAGCAGGCGTCGGCTGACCCAGCCCTGGCCGTGGACTTCGCGCTCGCTGCCGATGATGTTGTTGACGTCTCTGACGATCATGCTCGATATCCCGGGATGTCGGTTTTTGGATTCAGGTCCAAGGATACCGTGCCGGAAGCGTGCAGTTTGCCAAGTGCCGCAAAGCTCGTATCATGCAGGCATGATCGATTCGGGTCGAGCGGACGATGACTGAGCTGGAAGACGCGCGGCTGCCGCAACTTTCGCGCGAGCAGATTCTATGGATCCTGGGGGCGGTGCTGCTGATCGGCTGGCTGGTCTGGCTGCTGGCTCCGGTGCTCACCCCGTTTCTGGTCAGCGCCCTGCTGGCCTACATCGCCGACCCCATCGTGTCGGGACTGGAACGGATGCGGATGCGGCGCGACGTGGCGGTCTCGCTGGTGTTCGTGGTCGTGGCGCTGCTGCTGACATTGGCGCTGGTGCTTGTTCTGCCCCTGCTGATTCGCGAGACCACCGAGTTGTTCAATCGGCTTCCCGGCTACTTCGAGCAGCTGCAGAGCCGCTTCCAGCCGGTTCTCGAAGAGCAGCTGGGCCTGCAGCTCGATCCGGAGACTTTCGACGCGGCTCGGCTGCGACAGCTGCTCGAAGAGAATTTTTCCAACATCGCGAACGCGGCCCAGGCCACCTGGGGCTATCTGACCGAATCGGGCAGCCGCTTCATGGTCTGGATCACCGGCATCATCCTGATACCGCTGGTCTCGTTTTACCTGATGCGCGACTGGCATCGCCTGATCGAGATCATCCGCGACATGCTGCCGCGCAACATCGAGCCGGTTGCGGTCCGGCTGGCCGGTCAGTGCGACGAGGCACTGGGCGGATTCCTGCGCGGCCAGGTCCTGGTGATGTTCAGCCTCGGGGTGATCTATGCCGTCGGGCTGTGGCTGGTGGGCCTGAACAACGGCATCGCCATCGGCATGATCGCCGGACTGGTCAGCTTCGTGCCTTACCTGGGCGCGATTACCGGCGTGTTGCTGGCCGGTGTCACCGCGGTGATCCAGAATTTCGATTTCTGGTTTTTGCTGTCGATCGCCGTGGTGTTCACCGTCGGCCAGCTGGTGGAGAGTTTCGTGCTCACCCCGCGGCTGGTGGGCGACCGCATCGGGCTGCATCCGGTACTGGTGATCTTCATGGTGCTGGCCGGCGGTCAGCTGTTCGGCTTTATCGGCGTCCTGCTGGCGCTGCCGGTGGCCGCGGCCGGTACGGTGCTGGTGCGCTACTTCTACCGCGGCTACAAGGAAAGCCGCATTTACCGGGAAGAAGAATCCCCATAAGCACGGCTTTGGGTCAGGGCATCAGCGCGCAGAGCAGATCGATTCCCTCGATGATGCGCGGCGTTGGCCGAATCAGCGTGTCGGGTTCCACGGCGACCAGGGTCAGGCCATCGGGCAGGTGCTCGCGCTCGCCGCGCCAGCGCGTCAGCGGGTCGTCGCCGCCCGGCTCGGTGCCGGCGATGATGACCTGCGGCCGGCGGGCCAGGACCGCCTCGTAGTCGACCGCGGCGGCCTCGACATCCAGATCGGCAAAGATGTTGTGTGCCCCGCAGCGGCGCAGGACTTCGCTGAGAATATGCCGTCCGCCCAGGGTATACAGCGGCCGCTCCGAGACCTGGTAGAACGTCGGCTGTCGCGTTCCCGCCGGTTCCGGCCGCTCGGCCAGGGCGCTGCGGTAATCTTCGGCTGCCTGGTGTCCTTGATCCGGCCGTCCCAGGCGCCGGCCGATCTCGACCAGGGCGTGGCCGATATCTTCAAGTCGGCGAATGCGAATCCAGACCACCTCGATGCCCAGTTCCTCCAGCCGCTTGACGGCGGCGGCCGGCGTGCCGCCCTCCCAGGCCAGGGCAAGATTCGGATCGAGCCCGACAATGCGCTCCAGGTCGAGACGGAAGGCATCGCCGATCAGCGGCAGCTCCGCGGCTTCGGCCGGGTAGTCGCTCCAGGCGACGGTGCCCACCAGCGCGTCTCCGGCGCCGGCGGCAAAGGCCAGCTCGGCCAGATGCGGCGCCAGTGCAATCACGCGCGGCGGCTTGGCCCCGGCCGGCTCCGCCGCTCCGCCCAGCGCCAGCGCAAGCACCAGGCAGACCGTCAGCCCCGCCCGAACCCCGAACCCCGAACCCCGAACCCTAGATCCGGTAGGCATAGGTCAGCGTCGCCGTCAGCACCAGCCACAGCAAGACGAGCAGCGGCAGCCCGACGCGGACGAAATCGTTGAACTTGTAGCCGCCGGCGTTCATGACCAGCAGGTTGGTCTGGTAGGCCATCGGGGTGGCGAAGCTCAGGTTGGCGCCGAACAGCACGGCCAGCACGAACGGCTCGGCCGGCAGCATCAGCTGCTGGGCCAGAGAAATGGCGATCGGCGTGCCGATCACGGCAGCGGCGTTGTTGGAAACCACGTTGGTCAGCGCGGCCATGGCCAGCATCAGCCCGCCCAGAATCACGAAACCCGGGACCCCGAAACTGATCGCGAGGAAGACCTGGGCCAGCCAGTCGGCGCCGCCGGTGCGCATCAGCGCCATCCCCAGCGCCAGCGAGGCGACGATGATCATCACGACCTGGATCGACAGCGCGCTCATCGCCTCCTTCCAGGTCAGGCAGCGGGTGACCAGCAGCGCAAGCACCCCGAAAACGGCGCTGATGGCGATCGGCAGGATGCCCAGCGCGGCAACCACGATCACGCTGGCCATGATGGCCAGGGCAATCGGCGCCTTGGTCGTCTTGGGCAGATTGACGCTGCCGTCCAGGACGAGGAAATCGCTGCCTTCCTTGAGCACGTCCAGCTTGTTGGGGGTGGACTGGACCAGCAGCACGTCGCCCGAGCGCAGCACGGTGTTGTCGAGGCCGGTCGCGCGGCTGTTGTCCGTACCGCTGGAGACCCGGTGCAGCGCCAGCAGGCGCAGGCCGAAGCGCGACAGCAGCCGCGCCTGGCCGATACGCACCCCGAGCAGGCGCGAGGTCGGCGTGATGGCGACTTCGGCGATCTGCTGGTTCAGCGCCTCCAGCGGGTGACTGTCATCGACCTCGACGTCGCCGGAATACAGCTTGCCCCCGAGCAGGTGGGCGAACTCGCGCAGGTTGTCCCGGGTGTTGGTGGTGGTGATGCGGTCGCCGGCCTTGAGCTTGACGTCCGGCAGCGGCGTGACAAAGACGCCGGGCCCGCGCTGGATCTTCTCGACCTTGAGACTGCCGTCGCAGGCATCGATGGCGTCCGACAGCGCCTTGCCGGTGGCTGCTGAGTCCTTGCTGAGCCGGATCTGGGCGGTGAACAGCCGCTTCACCGACGATTGCATCGGCACCTGCCGCTCGGGGAGCAGACGTGGGGCGAGCAACCAGAGATAGAGCAGGGCGACCACGCTGGCGATCAGGGCCGGGACGATGAAGTCGAACATCTGGAACTGGGCCACGCCCATGTCGAAGGCCACGCCGACCACCAGCAGGTTGGTCGAGGTGCCGATCGTGGTCGACATCCCGCCGATGATGCTGATCAGCCCCACCGGCAGCAGCATGCTCGAAGGCGAAGCGCCGGTTCTGAGGGCG
>JAWLFD010000096.1:0-8569 GCA_041685745.1 Wenzhouxiangella sp. | reverse complement strand
GCCCGCGTTGGCCTATGAAGATTCGGACGATGAAGCCATCGACTACTTGTTCGGCTGGCCGTTTGTCGACACCAGCAACATGGCGCCGCGCGGGGGCACGACCTCTGGTCCCATGCCCGACATCGTCACCCAACCTACAGCAAGCTGGGAAAGCCTTCGAGCCGACGATCTGTCGAAGTTCGAGCGCGATCGTCAAGCGATCCTGGCGATGGCAGGGGCGTACCGGACAAGCTTTGAGTTTCTCGAGACGGTTGGATTCGCACCCGATTTTTCGCCGGCCAAGCCCTATCGATCCTGGGCGACCGAGTACGTGTACGTTCTTGCTGACGAGCCGGAGTTCATCAGCCTGCAGCACATCCTGGTCATGGTGATCGAACAAGAAGACGGCAGCCTGAGCGATCCCATGGTGACCAAGCACTGGCGCCAGGACTGGCGCTTTCAGGACACCGATCTGCACGAGTATGCGGGCAATGGCGTCTGGGCGCGCACCGCCCCGGCAGAGGATGAAGCGGTTGGCGCCTGGAGCCAGGCGGTTTTCCAGGTCGACGATTCGCCACGTTATGAATCGATGGGAAAGTGGCGACACTTCCCGACGCATTCTGTCTGGGAAGGTCATGAGACCCGTCGTCCGTTGCCCCGACGCGAGTTCAGCGTCCGCGACGATTACGATCTGCTGTTCGGCAGCAACCGGCATACGATCCTGCCCGCTGGATGGACGCACGAGCAGGACAACCTGAAAATGGTGGTCGACGAGGACGGTACGCCTGATCCGGTCACGCCGTTCCTGGCGCGCGAAATCGGCGTCAATCGCTACGACCGGATCGCTGGTTTCGACTTTGCTGCGGGTGACCAGTACTGGGAAGAGACCGGTCCGTTCTGGTCAATGGTGCGCGAAAAGTGGGCGGAGACCTTCGAGGCCTGGGATGCGGTAAGGTTTGAAGCAACCATCGACGGCGAGTCGATGGTAATGACTTTGTTCGGCAAGGCAATGGAGATTGCCGGCAGCGGTGAATTCGACCCCGAGCAGGCCGAGGCGGACATCGATGCCTTGTTTGCCCGGCATGTGACGGGTTTGACTCCTGCCGACGAACAATAGACCCCAGCACTCACGGAGACCGAACCATGCCCCGTTTCTTGATCGGCGTATGCGCGCTTGCAATGTTTGCGACCTGCGCGTTTGCTCAGGACTTTTCGATCGAACGGATCGATCATCACATCCGTACGCTGTCTGACGACAGCTTCGAAGGACGCGCGCCCGGAACGGTCGGTGAACGCATGACCGTGGCCTACCTGTCCGGCGCGTTTTCGGCCGTCGGCCTGGAGCCGGGGGGCGACCTGCGGCCGGACGGAACGCGCTTGTGGACGCAAGACGTGATCCTTAACCGCTCGACCATGGTCGAAGATCCGGTGCTGTTTCTCAGCATCGGCGGCGAGCGGGTGCCGATGGTGCAGGAGAAGGACCTTGCCGTGCGTGCTCCGGTCAACGGTAGTGAGCGCGTTGAGCTGGACGACGTGCCGCTCCTCTTCGTCGGCTACGGCGCGCATGCACCCGAGCGCGACTGGTCCGACTTCAAGGATGTGGACGTGGAAGGCAAGGTCATCGTCGCGCTCGTCAACGATCCTGACTTTGAAACCGGCGAGGGCGTTTTCGGCGGTGAGGCGATGACCTATTACGGGCGCTGGACCTACAAGTATGAAGAAGCCGCCCGGCGCGGCGCAGCGGGCGTGCTTGTGATCCACGAAACCGAGCCTGCCAGCTATCCGTGGGGCGTCATCGCCAACGGCAACCACACCACGCTCGACATCGTCCGCGACGACCCCGCAGCGGCCCACAGTGGCCTCCAGGGCTGGATGCATGTTGACATTGCGCGGCGCTTGTTCGAAGCCGCCGGGACCAGCTACGAAGATGCCAAGGCGATGGCGCAGCAGCCCGAATTCCAGCCGATGGAGCTCGGCGCTACGATCGATGCGACGCTGGTGAGCCGCAAAGAAAGAATTACCGTGAAAAACGTTGTCGGTATCCTGCCCGGATCAAGCCGTCCGGACGAGCATATCGTCTTCACGGGCCATCATGATCACCTGGGCGTCGGCCAACCCGATGAGACCGGCGATACCATCTACAACGGCGCAATCGACAATGCGACCGGCCTGGCGCTGATGATCGAAATGGCGCGTGCGTTCGTCGAGACCGGAGGGACCGAGCGCAGTCTGGTGTTTCTGGCGGTGGGTGCCGAGGAAAGCGGCCTGCTCGGCGCGAGGTATTACGCGGCTAATCCGCTGTACCCGCTCGAAAAGACGGTCGGCGTCATCAATACCGACGCGCCCGGTGTCCATGGACCCACACGCGACTTCTCGATCTCGGGAAGCGCAAAGCTTGGTCTGCTCGATGTTCTGATCGAGGAGGCCGAAGAACGCGGGCGGCGCTACAGCCCCGACCCGAATCCGGCGGCCGGAAGCTTCTTTCGATCCGATCATTTCCCCTTTGCCCAGGTCGGGGTGCCTGCGGTCAGTTTCCGATCGGGCAGGGATCTCGTTGATGGTGGGACCGAGCGAGCGGCTGCGATTGCCGCCGCCTATTCGGCCGAGGACTATCACCAGCAAAGCGACGAATGGTCGCCCGACTGGGACCTGTCAGGGCTCGTGGCCGACGCCGAACTGATCTACGCGGTGGCCGAGCGGCTCGGCAACGGCAGCGAGTGGCCCAACTGGGCCGAGGGCAGCGAGTTCAAGGCGCTGCGGGATGCCAGCGCGGACGCTCGCTCGCAAGAGCAATAGCTCCGGACTGAACGCTCATGGCGCAGAAACTGCGTGCGCCATGAGCGTGGTCAGGCTGTGGTTTTCATGGAAGCGCGTGGGGATTGCTCTGGCTGCCAGCCGATCTGATCGGGAAAAGCCAGCGCTTGCCGTGAGCTTGACCCCGGCCCTCAGGGGCTGATCAGCGCCCGGGCGGACACCGACACGGTCACCGTTGTTCTGCCCGGCTCGGCCACCGGGGTGGCCATTTCGGCCGAATCCGCACTTGTTCGGGCCACGGACATGGCGCGCAAGCCGTGGTTGGGACCGTCATTGAGCGAAAGTTCGATGATTTCGGCCTGCTGCTTGCCGAGCAGTTGCGCGGTTTGCTGTGCTTTGCGCTGCAGGCTGGCGATGGCGGCCTCGAGCAGGGATTCCGAGGCCTGGCGATGGGCGGCCGGCGACAGTGAATAGCCCAGATGCTGCACCTGAAGTCCCCGGGCCTGGAGTTCAGCCACGGCCCCCAGAACGGCGGGGCTGTCGAGGCTGCTCAGGCGCAGGCTTTGCTGGGCCTGCCAGATTGGCTGCTCCAGCGCTTCGGGGTCGTCGCGGCGACTGTAGACCGGGTGCACTTGGTACTGCTGGGTCTGGTAATCGACACCATCTGTTTCGCCCAGGATTTCCAGGGCCTGGGTCATGGCCTGATTCACCTGATGCTGCAGTGCGGTGCTGTCCGGTCCTCTGACCGTGAACTGAAGGACGGCGCTCAGCAGGTCCTGCTGTACCTGGACATCCTCGCTGACCGACAGGTTGAGCAACACCTGCCCTTCGTCGAGGTCATCCAGGTCAAAGGTGTTCTGGGCCATGAGCAACTGCACGGGCAAAATGGCCAGAAACAGTAGCAGCAGCATCCTGGATGCGCGCCTGCGAGAATCGAAAAGAATCATCGGGATCTTGCTCCGTTCAGTGATTGCAAAGTTTGACCTGCCTTCGCTCAGGATTTCAAGGTGGCGCCGGTCACCCTTGCAAAGTTGGAGTACCAGCACCTCCGTCGATCAGGCATGCTGATGGCACCGTGCCGGCTCACTTTTTCAGATCATCCCCAAGCCATTTGATCGGGCCGTACCAGGCGCTGGTTTGCTGTCCTGCGTTATCGCAGTCGGTCATGATGGCGACCGCGTTGATGGAATCGGGCTCGATACCATGCAGTCGGCGGAAGTCATCCCGTACGTTGCGGCGTTCGTCAATCCAACGACCCAGATTGGCTTGTCCGCTGCGAACCGCCACCATCTGAAATTGCGCGGCAAAGGCGTTTTCCCAGCTTGAGCCCTGGGGCTGAGCGCTGCTCCAGACATAGTTGATCACCCGGCTCCGAAAGCGCGGCCAGCGCTGGGCGACCACGTAGATGCGCGCTGGATAGTCGTCGCCGCCCTTGCTGGTTTCATCAAGACCCTGGAAGATTGAGTCCACCCGCCAGCGCCATTCGAGGATTGGATGGTCTTCCAGGCTGATTTCGCGTTCGACAAACAGCCCTGAGGCCTGATCGGCGCGGCATCGCGCATGCACGGCGGCGTGGTCCGCTCCGGCTTCGTCCGCCCCGGCCAGTCGGTAGTCGGTGGGTTCGGCGAACTCGCGGACCTCCCCGTCAAGGAAGTCGGCAGGGCGAAAAAGCGTTGGCGCACCCGTGGCCGCGGCAAGAGCCAGCCAGAACAACGAGGCTTGAAGGGGCAGGGTCATGGCGAAAAACCGGTCACCGGCCGAGTCGCTGCTTTGGTTCGCGCGGCTTTTGCCAGCTGCCCGACCGTAGATCCACCGGACTTCACGCTTCAAAAACTCCTTGAGGGGCTTGACTTTATCGCCACTATAAGTTGCATCCTACCCGACGTCGGGCTGCTCGGCGAGATCGTGGCCGGGATTGCATTTGGTTCCATGGACTTGCTGGCCGATGGTCTGCACATGGCCTCACACGCCGCTGCGCTGTCGATTACCGCGCTCGCGTACTGGATGGCCAGGCGTCACGCAGCGAATCCTTCGTTCAGTTTCGGGACCGGAAAGATCAATGCCCTGGTGGATTCACCGGGGCCATCCTGCTGGCGGGATTCGCCCTGTTCATGGTCTGGGAAAGCCTGCACCGCCTGGTCAACCCGGTCGAAATCGTGTTCAATCAGGCCATCCTGGTTTCGCGCTGGTCCTGGGGGCTGATGAAATCCACAAGCGCGGTTTTGCTCGATCGGCAGGCACCGGATCCGCTGGCTCCCCAGGAAATCTGACCGATGCATGACCCGGCTAAAGCTGGGGGTTTATCATTGGGTCGAGCACAGCATCAGGCTGATGTCTGAACAGGCACGTAATGTCATCCGATAGCCCACTGATTCTGGCATACGTTCTGGACCGGAAAGGCGGCGGAAGCGTCTTGTCGTTTGACGAAATCGCCGACAGCCAGGCTGAACGTCAGCCTGTCTGGATTCATTTTGACGGCGGTTCGACGAAGACAGAAGATTGGCTGAAGGCGCACAGCGGACTTGATTCCCACGTCATTGAAAGTCTGCTTTCAAAGGAAACCCGGCCTCGTTGCGACGTCCAGGAGAAAGGCATTCTCCTGAACCTGCGGGGGGTCAATCTCAACCCCGGGGCCAAGCCCGAAGATATGGTGTCGATCCGGCTCTGGATGGATGAGCATCGCGTGATCTCCGTGCGGCTCCGTCGGATTCTTGCTGTAGAAGACCTCAAGCAGCAGATCGAGCAGGGGCAGGGGCCGCTTTCGACCGGGCATCTCGTCGCCCGGCTTGCCGACCGTCTGACGGAACGCATGGGGCCGGTGATCGACGATCTGGTGGATCAACTCGGGGATCTGGAAGAAACCATGCTGCAGGAGCCGGAATTTAATGACGGAGAAGTCTCGGTCCTTCGCAGAAGACTGATGGACAGCCGCCAGATGGCCATTCGTCTGAGTCGCTATCTGGCCCCGCAACGCTACGCACTGACCTCGCTTTCGCAATACGAAGGCAAGTGGATTCCCGAAAAGGTCCGGGGCCGCCTTCGCGAGACCGTTGATCGCGTGACCAGAATCACCGAAGAGCTGGATGTCTTGCGGGAACGCTCCATGATCGTTCAGGACGAAATGCTGCACCGGTCCTCTCAGAGAATGCAAACGACCATGTACGTGCTCACGGTGGTTGCTGCGGTCATGCTGCCTCTGAGTTTCCTCACGGGCCTGCTCGGGATCAACGTCGGCGGCATCCCGGGTGTGGAAAATCCATGGTCTTTCTCGATCGTGGTTCTTGTTTGTCTGGTGATTGCTGCGGTCGAGATCTGGTTTTTGCGGCGGAAGAATCTCTTTTGATCGTGTCGGTTTCAGCCGCAGTCGCGGATGAATTGACGCCTCGCCGACGATCACCGCTTTCATCGGTCATGTACCCTCGCGGCACCGTCTCGGCATCCGGATACCCGGCCAGGTTTGCCGCGGATTTTCAAAGCAGAACTCAAGCCTCTATAATCGGTGCGATGTGCCTGTTTGGCGAAATCAGCGATCCGTTCGTGACGGCGCCGGAGCCCGCCTCTGCACCTCGACCGCCGGCTGCCAGGCCGTGACGCTGTACCGACTGTCGCTGTTGAGCATCGCGGCCTGCCTGCTGGGTCTGCTCGTCCTGATCGGACTGACGGTCAACAGCGGCCAGCAGATTCTTGAAAGACAAGACACCGTCGGCGATCTGCTTCAATTGAGCAAGCGAATCAACGACTTCTCTGCAGCCAGCGATCGTTTGCTGCTCGTCGGCGCCGATCGCGATACCTGGGCCGCCTATCGAACCGAAGCCGAGGCGCTGCAAAGACGCCTTGGTCAGCTCGGCGAGGGCCTCGGCGACGGTGGCGATGCTGCCGCGCGAGTCCAGTCCTTGGCCGGGTCGGTCGAAGCCGCTCTGGATGCGCTGGATGCCGGGTCGGTCGGGCAGGACCGTGCGATCGAGCCGCTGGAGGTGCCTGAACGCAGCCGCAGCATCATGCAGCGCGTGGCCGACCAGGGCAGCCTGGTGGATCAGGCGCTGGATTCCCTGGTCACCGAGCGCCAGGAAAAGATCGCGCGCGAGGCACTCTGGATCGGCGCCGTGCTCGCCGGGTCGGCGTTCGCGTTCGGGGTGCTGTGCATGCTTGCTTTTGGCCTGATCCACCGGCGCGTCTCAAAGCCTGCGCGCGAGTTGAGCGAAACCTTGCAGGAGGTCCGCGCCGGCGATCGCAAGGCCCGCGCTGTGGTATCCGGCACCGACGAGATGTCCCAGCTGGCGCTGACACTGAATCAGCTGCTCGACGAGCGCGACGCGGCCGACAGCGCGGCCGAAGATCGCCGGCGCAGTATGGAACTCGCGCTAGCCAGGCTGCAGGATGCCCGCGACCAGCTGGTGCGGGCCCAGCGCGTGGGCAATATCGGCAGCTGGGAGTTCGATTTTGAGCGCAACCGCCTGGACTGGAGCGAACAGGCGTTCGAGATTTTCGGCATGGAGCCCGAGTCGTTTGGCGGCTCGATCGAGCACTTTCTCGACCTGGTGCATGCGGAGGATCGGAAGTGGTTGCGCCGCAAGCGCTCACAATGGCTGGTGCGCGGGGGCGAGTTCGAGGCGGAGTATCGTATCGTGCGGCCGGATGGCGAGGTGCGATGGGTCCGCGCCTGCGCCAATATGTCGAAGGGTTCGCACGGAGCGGTTGCCTACTCGACCGGCACGCTCCAGGACGTGACCGAGCGCCGGCGCCGGGAGCTGCGGCTTCGACAGCTTCAGTACTTGATCGAAGGTAGCCGCGATCTTTGCGGGACCATCGACGACCGCTACCGGTTCCTGTGGGTCAACCAGGCCTATGCCGACTGGGTCGGCATGTCCCCCGATGGAATCGAGGGTCGTGCGGTCGGCGAGATCCTCGGCGATGAGCATTTCGAAGCCGAGATCAGGCCTTATCTGGATCGCTGCTTCGCCAACAAGGTGCAGCGCCTGGAGGTCGAGCGCCAACACCCGGCCCTGGGGCCGCGTCAGGTGCTGATCCGCTACTATCCGATCGAGGTGCCGGGGGAATCGCGCCGCCAGGTCGGCTTCATGCTGACCGACGTGACCGATCTGCGCGCCGCTGAAGCCGAAGTCATTCGCCGCGGCCAGCTTCTGGACATGGCCGGTCGCCTGGCCCGCTTCGGGGGATGGTCGGTCGATCTCGCTGCCAACCAAGTCCTGTGGTCCGACGTGACCGCCGCGATCCACCGCATGCCGGCCGGCTATGCCCCCTCGGTGGAAGATGGGATCGGGTTCTACGCACCGGAGTATCGTGACCGGATCACCAAGTTGTTCAGCGCCTGTGCCGAACGCGGCGAGCCTTACGATGAGGAACTTCAGATCATCGACGGCGACGGGCAGCGGCGCTGGGTACGAACCGTTGCCGAGGCCGTGCGCGACGACCATGGCAAGATTGTCCGGGTCCAGGGTGCTTTCCAGGACATCTCCGAGAAAAAGGCGCTGGAGGTCGAACGCCAGCGCCTGGTTGATCGACTGGGCGCGATGTTCGAGGCGATGACCGACGGCTTCGTCGCTTTTGATGAGCAATGGCGCTACAGCTACGTCAATACGGCCGCCGCCCGAATGATCGGTCGGCCCGCAGACGAGCTGCTGGGCGCTTCGTTGTGGCAGCAGTTCCCCGAACTCGACGGTGAGCCTGAGGCGGTCCTGCGCAGAGCGATGACCGAGCGCAGCTTCGCGACCTTGGAAACGTATTTTGAACCGCTGAAAAAATGGCTTGAAATCCGCGTCTATCCCTGGGAAGAAGGGCTGGCCGTGTTTTTCCGTGACATGACCGAAACCCGTCG
>JAWLFD010000095.1:0-8643 GCA_041685745.1 Wenzhouxiangella sp. | reverse complement strand
CCCGCACGCCCGGCCAGGCGGCCAGGCTATCAGTGCGCAGCCTGCCGGAATCCTCGCCAGCGCCATTTACCCGGCACCCAGGCGCCACCGCCCTCAACCAAACCACCGACCGCGTTCGCCCGGAGCGCCGGGACAGGATCACGTGCTCGGTGCCCGCCACCAGCCCAACCAACCAACGCGTTCGCCCGCAATGTCGGGGCAGGACAGTATCCGGCGCTCGGTGCCGGTCACCCACCTACTGTGATATCTTGCCGCTGCCATGTCGGATCTCAGCCACAAGCCTGAAGAGCCTGGCCCGCTGAAGGTGGGTATCTCCTCGCGCGCGTTGTTCGACCTCGACAGCAGCCACAAGGTCTACGAACAGGGCGGGCTGGAAGCCTACATGGATTATCAGCTGGCGCGCGAGGATGAAATCCTGCGCCCGGGCGTGGCCTTCAACCTGGTCCGCAAGCTGCTGGCGCTCAACGAGGGCGGCATGGACCATCCCGGCGTCGAGGTGATCCTGCTGTCGCGCAACAACGCCGATATCGGCCTGCGCATCTTCAACTCCATCGAACACCACGGCCTAGACATCCAGCGCGCGATGTTCACCAGCGGGGCTTCCCCGTCGCTTTACATCGAGCCGTCCGGCGCGCAGCTGTTTCTGTCGTCCAACGAAGAAGACGTGCGCCGCGTGCTGATGGCCGGCTACGCCGCCGCCACCATTTTGCCCTCGGCCACGCGCGAAAACCGCTCGAGCCAGCTGCGGCTGGCGTTCGACGGCGATGCGGTGATTTTTTCCGACGAGGCCGAGCGGGTCTACAAGGAACAGGGCCTGGAGGCCTTCTCCGACAGCGAGCGACGGGCCGCGCTCAACCCGCTGGCGGCCGGTCCCTTCAAGCGCGTGCTCGAAGGGATCCATCGCATCCAGTCGGCCTATCCGATGGAAGAAAACCCGATCCGCACCGCGCTGGTCACCGCCCGCTCGGCACCGGCCCACAAGCGCGTGATTCTGACCCTGCGGGCCTGGGGCATCCGCATCGACGAGGCGATGTTCCTCGGCGGTCGACCCAAGGCGCCGTTTCTGAGAGCCTTCGGCGCCGACATCTTCTTCGACGACCAGCAGATGCACTGCTCCACCGCCAGCCAGGAAGTCGCGACCGGGCACGTGCCGCACGGCATCGCCAACGAGCCGAAGTGATGGTACCCATCGGGCAGCCCCCTGCCGCCGGCCGTTGACAGCGCAGGTGGTGCCGGTGGACTGGCCAGCAACACTAAAAAATACAGGAAGGTATCGATGCGCTTGATCACGATTCTGGGAGTGCCGATGCTGCTCGCGGCCGCTGCCGTTGCAGCCGACGATCACGACGAGGCCGGCGAGGGCTGGTCAGTCACCGAACCGCCGGGCGACTGGCAGACGATTGCCATCGATACCCGCGAGGTCACCTGGTCGGACGTCGATATCAGCCCCGACGGTCAGCACCTGGTCTTCCACATGCTCGGCGATCTCTATCGGGTCGGCATCGACGGCGGCGAGGCCGAAGCCCTGACCGATGACATCGCATGGAACTTCCAGCCGCGCTACAGCCCGGATGGAAGCCGGATCGCTTTCGTCTCCGATCGCGACGGGGCCGAGAACATCTGGACCATGGACGCCGACGGGGCCAACCTGCAGCAGGTCAGCAAAGAGCGTGACCACCTGCTGCACAATCCCGCCTGGTCGCCGGACGGCGACTACATCGCCGCGCGCAAGGGTTACGTTTCGCAGCGATCGATTCCGGCCGGGGCGATCTGGATGTACCACCGCTCCGGCGGCGGCGGCGTGGAACTGGTCGAGCGCCTGCACGGGCCGCAGTCGCAGAAAAACATCGCCGAGCCGTTCTTTTCGCCCGACGGCAAGCATCTGTATTTCAGCCAGGACGTGACCGCGGGCCGGGTCTGGGAATACAACCGCGACGCGGTCAAGGGCATCTTTGCCGTGCGTCGCCTGGACCGCGAGTCCGGCGAGGTCGAAACCGTGGTCGGGGGCCCGGGCGGGGCGGTGCGGCCGGTGCTCTCCCCCGACGGCCAGCAGCTGGCGTTTGTCCGGCGCAATCCGCGCACGCTGTCCTCGCGTCTGATGGTGCGCGACCTGCGCTCGGGCATCGAGCGCACCCTGTTCGACCGGCTCGACCGCGACAAGCAGGAGACCTCCGGCGACATGGGCAACTTCCCGGCCTACGCCTGGCACCCGAACGGCGAGTCGCTGGTGATCTGGAGCGACGGCAAATTCCATCGCATCGGCACCGACGGCTCGCACGCAGAAATCGAGGTCCGCGTGCGCGTCGACAAGCAGGTCCACCCGGCCCTCAAACGCACGGTCGAGGTCTCGCCCGACACCTTTCCGATCCGCATGGCGCGCTGGACGCAGCGCAGTCCGGACGGACGCCACGCGATTTTCCAGGCGCTGGGCTACCTTTGGCTGCACGACCTGGAGCGCGGCAGTCATCGTCGGCTGACCGAGCAGGACGATCACTGGGAGTTCTATCCGCGCTTCTCGCCCGACGGGCGCCAGGTGGTCTACGTGACCTGGGACGATGAAGCGCTGGGAAGTGTCCGCGTCCACCCGCTGGGCCGCGGTCGCGGGCGAACCCTGACCACCGAGCCCGGGCATTACCTCGAGCCTTCGTTTTCGCCCGACGGTGAGCAGGTGGTCTACCGCAAGACCACCGGCGGCTACCTGACCTCGCCGACCTGGTCGGAGCGCACCGGGCTGTACCGGGTCGGGCTCGACGGCGACGAGCCGCGGCGCGTTCTCGACCGCGGCAGCCGGCCGCAGTTTTCCGCCGACGGGCAGCGCATCCTGTTCTCGCAGCGCGGCGAAGGCAACGCCCTGCAGCTCAACAGCGTCAACCTGGACGGCTTCGACGAGCGCGAGCATTTCAGCGGTGACTGGATCACCGAGTACCGGGTCTCGCCCGACGGGCGCTGGGTGGCCTTTGCCGAGCACTACAACGCCTATCTTGCCCCCTTCTTCGTCGCCGGCAAGCCGGTCAGCCTGGGTGCCGGTACCAGCGCCTTCCCGGTGCGCCAGGTCTCGGCTCGGGCCGGCGAGCAGCTGCATTTCTCGGCCGACAGCGCCACCCTGGCCTGGTCGCACGGGGCCACGCTCTACCAGCGCGAGTTGAGCGATGCCTTCGCTTTTCTCGACGGCGCGCCCGAGGAACTGCCCGAACCGGAGACCGAGGGCCGCAACCTGTCGTTCGAGGTCGAGGCCGACCGTCATGACGCCCGCATCGCCCTGGTCGGCGGGCGCGTGGTGACCATGCGCAACGCCGGTCAGGAGCGCGAAATCATCGACGACGGCGTCGTTGTGGTCGAAGGACACCGGATTCTGGCGGTGGGGTCTCGGGCCGAAGTCCAGGTTCCAGAAGGCTTCGAGGTCTTCGATGTGACCGGCAAGACCGTCCTGCCCGGCCTGGTCGATTCCCACGCCCACGGACCGATGAGCAACCAGCAGCTCACCCCGCAGCAGAACTGGGCCCAGATCGCCAACGTCGCCTACGGGGTGACCACCATCCACGATCCGTCCAACGACAACCCGGCGATCTTCTCCATGGCCGAGCTGCAGCGCGCCGGGCGGGTCATCGCGCCGCGCATCTACTCCACCGGCCGGATCCTGTACGGTGCCATCGCCCCGGGCGCCACGGCGCGCATCGAAGACTACGAGGACGCGGAATTCCATATCCGCCGCCACAAGGAGCTGGGCGCGATCTCGGTCAAGAGCTACAACTACAACCGTCGCGACCAGCGCCAGCAGGTGCTGGCGGCCGGACGCAAGCTCGACATCATGGTCGTGCCCGAGGGCGGCATGCGCCTGGAGCAGAACCTGAGCCAGATCGCCGACGGGCACACCGGCATCGAGCACGCGCTGTCGATCCACACCTTCTACGACGACATCCGGCAGTTCTGGCGCCAGACCGACGTGGTCTATTCCCCCACCTTCGGGGTGGCCTTCGGCGGGCTGATGGGCGAGGAGTACTGGTACGACCGCACCGAAGTCTGGAAGAACGAGCGCCTGCTGGAGTTCGTGCCCCGGTTCATCGTCTATCCACGCTCGATCCGCCGCTCGACCGCGCCCGACGAGCACTACAACCACATCGCCGTGGCTCAGGGCGCCAAGGATCTCAACGATCACGGCGTGCCGGTGGTCATCGGCGCCCACGGTCAGCTGGCCGGCCTGGCGGCGCACTGGGAGATGTGGATGATGGAGCAGGGCGGATTCACGCCGTGGGAAGCGCTGCGCGGGGCGACCATCGACGGGGCCCGCTATTTCGGCATGGAATCCGAGATCGGCTCGCTCGAGCCGGGCAAGCTGGCCGACCTGGTGGTCATCGACGGCGACGTGCTGGCCGACCTGCGGGTCAGCGAGAACGTGGCCTACACCATGCTCAACGGCCGCCTGTACGATTCAGCGACGATGAACCAGCTCGCGCCGGCACAGGCCGAGCGCGCGCCGCTGTTCTTCCAGCGCGAGGGCGGGGATGCCTGGGTGCCCGAAACCATGGAGCGGGTTCACCAGATGGGAGTGACATACGGCTGGCAGTGTCGGCACTGAGAGCGCGGCCGGCATCAAAAAACCCGCCGGGAAGGGCGGGTTTTTCGTCTTCCGGGCGGGTGGTCCTCAGCGGCGCAGGCGTTCGGCCTGCAGGCGACGGGCGTGGGCGATGATTTCCTCGCCGCTCATGCTGTCCAGGCTCTGGTAAAGGCCGGGAAGACCGCCCCAGGAGGCCGAGGAGTACATCCGCAGGTAGCGCAGCGAAGAGTCCAGCTCCCGGTACTGCTCCGGCGAGGTTTCCGAGGCGATCCGCTGCAGGCTTTCGGCAAAGGCCTGCGGCGTGGTGCCGTCGACCAGGTTGGCCAGACCCATGCCCGGTTCTGCAAACTGGCCCTGCAGGCGCGGCAGGTCGCGTTCGGGGTCGCCCAGCGGCTGTTCGGGGGCCTCCGGTACCTCGCCGGCCCGGGAGCGCATCCGGGTCACCCGATCGCTGACTGCTTCGGCCTGGTCATCCTGGGCGGTCTCCGTGACAGCCGGTTCTTCGGGCTCGGACTGGCAGGCGCTCAGGAAGACGGCCGCAAACAAGATCATGACTGCTTTTTTCACTGCTGGAACTCCGCTTTTTCAAACATTGGTTCGGGAAATCACTGCCGTTAGATGGGTTCGCCCGCCGACAGTTCCCGGGGTGCGGCGATTCGGGCGAACAGGTCGTAGCGGTCGGCCCCGTGGATGACGACGTCGGCCCAGTCGCCGGGTGCCAGCGCTCCGCCATCCTCGATGATGACCTGGCCGTCGATTTCGGGTGCATCCGAGCGGCTGCGCGCGATCGCATGGTCGGATTCGACCTGGTCGATCAGTACCGTCTCGACCCCGCCGATGCGGTCCTGGAGGCGCTCGGCGCTGATCTCGGCCTGGGCCTGCATGAAGCGATGCCAGCGCTCCTGCTTGACCTGCTCGGGTACCGGGTCGGCCAGCGCGTTGGCGCGCGCCCCTTCCACGGCGGAGTAGGTGAAGCAGCCGACCCGGTCCAGTCGGGCCTCGGTCAGCCAGTCCAGCAGTTCCTGGAAATCGGCTTCCGTTTCGCCGGGGAAGCCGACGATGAAGGTCGAGCGCAGGGTCAGTTCGGGGCAGTCGGCGCGCCACTGCTCGATTCGCCTGAGCGTGTTTTCGGCCGCGGCCGGCCGGCGCATGGCTTTCAGCACCCGACGGCTGGCGTGCTGGAACGGGATATCCAGGTAGGGCAGGATGCGGCCCTCGCTCATCAGCGGAATGATCCGGTCGACGTGCGGGTAGGGATAGACGTAGTGCAGCCGCACCCACACGCCCAGCTCGCCGAGCGCTGCGGCCAGGTCGAACAGGCGCGTTTCGATCTGCCGGTCCTGCCAGTAGTCGGCCTGGTAGCCCAGATCGACGCCGTAGGCGCTGGTGTCCTGCGAGATCACCAGAAGTTCCCTGACGCCGCGCTCGGCCAGTTGCTCGGCCTCGCGCAGGACCATGCCGATCGGCCGCGAGCGCAGCTTTCCGCGCATATCGGGGATAATGCAAAAACTGCACTTGTGGTTGCAACCTTCTGAAATCTTTAGATACGCATAGTGCGACGGGGTGAGCTTCAGGCCGCCGGGCGGTACCAGGTCGATGCGCGGATCGTGCGGCCGCGGCAGGTGTCGGTGGACCGAGGCCAGGACCGCGTCGGCCTGGTGCGGGCCGCTCACGCCCAGCACCTTGGGGTGGATGCGCGTGATGTCGTCCGGGTTGGCGCCCAGGCAGCCGGTGACCAGGACCTTGCCGTTCTCGGCCAGTGCCTCGCCGATGGTCTCCAGCGATTCGGCCTTGGCCGAGTCGATGAAGCCGCAGGTGTTGACCACCACCAGGTCGGCCTGCTCATAGCTCGGAACCAGCCGGTAGCCTTCCGAGCGCAGGCGCGAGACGATGTCCTCCGAGTCGACCAGGGCCTTGGGGCAACCCAGCGAAACCAGGCCGATGGCGGGGGATTCGGGCGGGCGGGTGATCGTTTCGGGCATGGGCGGCGGAATGGTTGGTGGAGGCGGTAGTTTACGGGGTTCGGGGTTCAGGGTTCAGGGTTCAGGGTTCAGGGTTCAGGGTTCAGGGTTCAGGGTTCAGGGTTCCCTGGTCCCTGGTCCCTGGTCCCTGGTCCCTGGTCCCAATTACGCCCCAGGCCGATGCCAGCCGTCGGCGATGCGGCTGCCGCGGTGTTCGTCGACCGGCAGGACCCAGACGATGGCCAGGGCGAACAGCAGCAGGCAGAACACGATGGCCGTGGCGAGGCCGAACAGGGCCTGGAGCAGGCCCAGGCCGAGGATGCCGAACACGGCGGCGAGCTTCGAGGCGGTGCCCCAGAAACCGAAGAATTCCGCGGCCTTGCCGTTGGGTGTGAGAATCCCTACCAGGGCCCGTCCGGCCGACTGCGAGGAGCCCAGGCTCAGGCCCGACAGCACGCCGGCGAACAGGAACACGTACTGGGCCTGCCATTCCACTCCCAGCGCCACTGCCGCCAGCCGGGTCAGCAGCGGCGTCTGCCAGATCGCCAGGATCGCGGCCAGCCACAGCCACAGCGTGATCAGGTAGGTGCGACGCGCACCGATGCGGCTCTGGATGAAGCCGAAGGTCAGCGCGCCGACCGCGGCGGTGATCTGGACGGTGACGAACATCAGCACCCGGACCTCTTCGTCCCAGCCGATGACCTGGCTGCCGTAGATGAACGAGAAGCTGATGATGATGTAGATGCCCGCCATCATGAAAAATATCGAGATAAGAAGATTTCGCAGGTCACTGAAATGCTTCAAGTTGCCGGCCGTTCCTAGAATTCGCTTGAAGCCCGTTTTCAGCAATCCCTGATTCTCGGGCAGCGGCCGTCGGCGCCCGCGTTCGCGCACAAAGACAAAAGTGGGGATGGCCGTCAGCAGGAAGAACACGGCCGCGAACGGGCCGACCAGGCGGACGCGCTCGTAGTTGTCGGCGCTGACTTCGCCGAGGAAGGCCAGGGCGAAGATGGTCGAGACCAGGCCGCCGATGTAGCCCAGCCCCCAGCCCAGGCCGGAGATCCAGCCCAGGTCGCGTCGCGGTCCGAGGCCGGGGAGAAAGCTGGCGATGAAGGCCTCGCCGATGGCGTAGGAGAAGTTCGACAGCACGATCAGGATCATCGCCGGGACGATCCAGCCCGGCTCGATGAACCACAGCAGCGCGGTGGTGATGACGGTGGCCAGGTAGCTGGCGAACAGGAAGCGCTTGCGCAGGCGCGAGTGGTCCATGATGGCGCCGCACACCGGATTGGCGACCACGACCATCAGGTAGCTGATCGCCAGCGCCAGGCTCCAGAGCAGGTTGCCGAGACGGTAGTCGGGCCCGTCGCCGACGATGACGCGGGTGAACAGGTCGCCAAACACGACCGTGATGATCAGCAGGGTGTAGGCCTGGTTGGCGAAGTCGAACATCGCCCAGCCGAAAATCTCGCGCGCCGGCGCGCGCTTGCGGCTGACCATCAGCGCTCTCGGGCCTCGGCGCAGTCCAGGCACAGGGTGGCGGCCGGATCGGCGCGCAGCCGGGCCTCGGCAATGGCCTCACCGCATTCCAGGCATTCGCCGAATTCGCCGTTTTCCAGCCGGCGCAGCGCGGCCTTGAGTCGCTGGACCGAACCGCTGCGACGCTGCTCGGCGGCCTTGGCCATTTCCTGGCCCTGCAGCGCGTCCATCCGGCTCAGGCGACCCTGGCGGGTCTGGTCGAGTTCGACCGTGGCCGTGGCCGCCTGGCTGGCTTCGGCCCGATCCTCGAGCTCGCGCAGGCGCTGTTCAATCAGGGTCTTGAAGTCGGTCATTGAGCGGGTTTCTCGATTGCTGAAGCGCCATGATACGGGTTGGTGGATTAAGGTGGAGATGGATCGGGTGGTGCCGGACGCCCCGCCGCCTCCGACGGCATCGGGGGATGGAGATGGATCGGGTGGTGCCGGACGCCCCGCCGCCTCCGACGGCATCGATGTGGGTGGATGCGGGGATCGTGGTGGCTTTCGGGCGCCTTTTGGTCTGGTCTCTGCCGCAGGTCGGGATCCGGTTTCGGCTGGACGCAGGTGCAGCGGATGATGGGCGGATGGCCGGGTGCCGGGTTCCGCTGCC
>JAWLFD010000094.1:0-8681 GCA_041685745.1 Wenzhouxiangella sp. | reverse complement strand
TCTGGTTATAATCTCTAGCTCGATTGCGGGGTGGAGCAGTCTGGCAGCTCGTCGGGCTCATAACCCGAAGGTCGCAGGTTCGAATCCTGCCCCCGCTACCAGGTTTTTTGAGAAACTCGGAAAAAGCCCCTGGTTCAAAGGGGCTTTTTTCGTATGGGGCCCCGGCGATAAGGCCGGGGTCACGAATTGCAAGGAGGCAAGAACACATCCATGGCGGTTTCCGATCGCTTGCAGACACTGCTGGAGCCGGTCATCGACGATCTGGGCTACGAACTGGTCGGGGTCGAGTATCTGCCGAACCCGAAGAATCGTGTCGTTCGGGTCTTCATCGATCGTGAACCCGACGGCATCGGCGTGGAAGACTGCGAACGCGTGAGCCGGCAGGTGTCGGCGCTGATGGATGTCGAAGAGCCCGTGCCGGGGCAGTACACCCTGGAAGTCTCGTCGCCGGGCGTGGAGCGGCCGCTGTTTACCGGTGCGCATTTCGCGCGCTTCATCGGCGAAACGGCCCTGGTACAGATGGCGGTGCCGGTCGAGAATCGGCGGCGCTTCAAAGGCGTGATTGTCGCGGCCGATGATCGGACCGTGACCCTGAATGTCGACGGACAGAACTTCGAGCTGGCCGTCGCTGACATCGGCCGTGCGCACCTGGCGCCGGACCTGGAAGCACTGTTTGCCGCAAGGCATGAGGATAATCGAGCGGACATGTCGTGATGAACAAGGGCAAGGAAATACTGCAGGTTGTCGACGTCGTCTCCAACGAAAAGGGTCTTGCCAAGGAGACCATTTTCGAGGCGATTGAAGCCGCGCTGGCCTCGGCCGCAAAGCGTCGTCATCCCGAAGACATCGAGGTGCGCGTGGAGATCGACCGCGCCACCGGAGACTACGAGGCCTTCCGGCGCTGGGAAGTGCTGTCGGACGACGAAGAGGAAGCGGAACTGGAGTCGAGCGACCGCCAGATTCGCTTGACCGAGGCGCGCGAACACGATGCCGAACTGGAAGTCGGCGATTTCATCGAAGAGCCGATGGAGCCGCCGGAGTTCGGGCGCATCGCCGCCCAGGCGGCCAAGCAGGTCATCGTCCAGCGCGTGCGCCAGGCCGAGCGTGAACAGGTGGTCGAAGCCTACTCCGGCCGGGTCGGGGAATTGATCCACGGCCAGATCGAGCGCATGGAGCGCGGCGGCATCGTGCTGGACCTGGGCGAAAATGCCAAGGCATTCATCCCGTCGCGCCACACCATTCCCGGCGAGACAGCAAGGCCCAAGGATCGGCTGCGCGGCTATCTCTACGAGGTTCGCCCGGACCAGCGCGGACCGCAGCTGTTCGTCAGCCGCACCATGAGCGAGTTCCTGGTCGAACTGTTCAAGCTCGAGGTGCCGGAAATCAACCAGGGCCTGATCGAGATCAAGGGGGCAGCCCGAGATCCCGGACGCCGCGCCAAGATCGCCGTCAACGCCCTGGACGATCGTACCGACCCGATCGGTGCCTGCGTCGGCATGCGCGGCTCGCGCGTTCAGGCGGTTTCCAACGAGCTGGCCGGCGAGCGCATCGACATCATCCTGTGGAACGAAAACCCGGCCCAGTTCGTGATCAACGCGATGGCACCGGCGGAAGTTCATTCCATCGTGGTCGATGAAGATTCCAAAAGCATGGACATCGCGGTCGAGGAAGACAACCTGTCGCAGGCCATCGGTCGCGGCGGGCAGAACGTTCGCCTGGCCTCGGAACTGACCGGCTGGCAGCTCAACGTCATGACCGTCGAGGAAGCCGAGCAGAAAAGCGAGACCGAATCGCGCAGCGTGCTCGAGATGTTCATGACCAAGCTCGACGTCGATGAAGAACTGGCCTCCATCCTGGTCGCGGAGGGCTTCACCAACGTCGAGGAGGTCGCCTACGTTCCGGAGTCGGAGCTGCTGGCCATCGAGGAGTTCGACGAGAAGATCGTGGCCGAACTGCGACAGCGCGCCCGCGATGCGCTGCTGACCCAGATGATCGTTTCCGAAGAGCAGCTCGAAGAGCATCGTCCCGAACAGGACCTGCTCGACCTGGAGGGTATGACCGACCCGCTGGCCTTCCGCCTGGCCGAGCACGGCATCTGTACCCGCGACGATCTCGCCGAGTGTGCCGTCGACGAGCTCGAAGAGGTCGAAGATCTGGATCCCGAACTGGCTGCCGAGCTGATCATGAAAGCTCGGGCGCACTGGTTCGCCGAAGAATAAGTTTTAGACGAAATCGAGGAAGATTGAATGTCTCAGGTCACTGTTACGCAACTGGCTGAAGTGTTGGGGGTCGCTGTCGATCGCCTGATCGCCCAGCTCAATGAAGCCGGGATCCAGGTCGATGATCCTTCGGCAGCGGTGACCAATGAGGACAAGAAGAAGCTGCTGACCCACCTGCGCACCGCGCACGGCAAGGACGAGGCCGCCGAAGACAGCGGTCCGCGCAAGGTGACCCTCAAGCGCAAGACGCTCAGCGAGCTCAAGGTGCCGACCGCCGGTGCCGGCCGGATCCGTGGACGCGGCGCGGCGCCGTCGCGCACGGTCAATGTCGAGGTGCGAAAGAAAAGAACCTACGTCAAGCGTGGCGCCATCGCCGAGCAGGAGCAGACCGATCCCGAGCGCGAGGCCGCGGCCAAGGCGCTGGAAGCGGCCCGCCAGGAACGCGAAGAGGCTGAACGCATCGAGCGCGAGGAGGCCGAGCGCCGGCAGCGCGAGCAGGAAGAACAGGCCAAGCAGGAAGAGCACGCTCGCCAGCAGCGCGAGGCCGAAGAGGAGGCGCGCCGGGTCGAGGCGGAGAAGGAACGGGCACTGGCCGAAGCCCAGGCCCGGGTCGAGGCCAAGGTGGCCCGCCAGGCGGCCGAGCGCGAGGCCGAGCGCAAGCGCCGGACCGCAACGCCCAAGGCACCCGAAGACACCCGCACCCGCTACGGGCGCGAAGAGCTGCACGTCACGCCCAAGTCCAAGCGCCGCAAGCCCAAGCGCAAGGGTCGCTCGGCCACCACCTCGGTTGGCACCGAGCACGGGTTCCAGAAGCCGGTGGCGCCGGTCAAGCGGGAAGTCGAGATCCCCGAGACCATCACCGTCGGCGATCTGGCCAGGCTGATGGCGGTCAAGGCCGGCGAGGTGATCAAGACGCTGATGGGCATGGGCAGCATGGTGACCATCAACCAGAGTCTCGACCAGGACACGGCCATTCTCGTGGCCGAGGAAATGGGCCACGATGCCCGTCCGGCCGAGGATCGCGATATCGAGCAGGAACTGGTCGCCGAGGAGGAAGACGACGGCATGGCCAAGGCAAGCCGTCCGCCGGTGGTCACGGTGATGGGGCATGTCGACCACGGCAAGACCTCCCTGCTCGACTACATTCGCCGGGCCAAGGTGGCCGCCGGAGAGCAGGGCGGTATCACCCAGCACATCGGCGCCTACCACGTAGAAACCGACAACGGCGTGGTCACATTCCTGGATACGCCCGGTCACGCCGCCTTTACCGCCATGCGCGCCCGCGGCGCTCAGGCGACCGATATCGTCGTGCTGGTCGTGGCCGCCGACGACGGCGTCATGCCGCAGACCAAAGAGGCCATCCAGCACGCCCGCGCTGCCGGCGTGCCGCTGATCGTGGCGGTCAACAAGATCGACAAGCCGGAGGCCGATCAGGACCGCGTCAAGTCCGAGTTGTCGGCCGAAGAAGTCGTGCCGGAAGAATGGGGCGGGGAAGAAATCTTCGTGCCCGTCTCGGCAATCACCGGCGAAGGCGTCGATGCCCTGCTCGACGCCATCCTGGTGCAGTCGGAAGTCCTTGAGCTCAAGGCGGCTCCCGAGCGCCGCTGCCGCGGCGTGGTGGTCGAGTCCGCGCTCGACAAGGGCCGCGGCCCGGTGGCCACCATCCTGGTCCAGGACGGCACCCTGCATCGTGGCGACATGATCCTCGCCGGCGAGGAGTACGGTCGCGTGCGCGCCATGTTCGACGAGACCGGTCAGCCCATCGATGAGGCCGGACCCTCGATTCCGGCCGAAGTACTGGGCCTGTCCGGGGTGCCCAATGCCGGTGACGATGTGTTGGCCGTGGCCGACGAGCGCAAGGCGCGCGATGCCGCCGATCAGCGCAAGCAGTCCGCTCGCGAAGGTCGCCTGGCTGAAAAGCAGGCCGCCAAGCTGCAGAACCTGTTCGACCAGATGAGCGAAGGCGGCAGCGGTGAGGTGCAGAACGTCAACCTGGTCATCAAGGCCGATGTCCAGGGCTCGGTCGAGGCCCTGCGCGACGCGCTGACCCGGCTGTCGACCGACGAGATCAAGGTCAACGTGGTGTCGTCCGGAGTCGGTGGGATCACCGAGTCCGATGCCAGTCTGGCCCAGGCCTCGAGCGCGGTGATCATCGGCTTCAACGTGCGCGCCGACGCCTCGGCCCGCAAGATCATCCAGGAAGCCGACCTGGACTTGAACTACTACAGTGTCATCTACGACGCCATAGACGACGTCAAGAAGGCCATCAGCGGGCTGCTGGGCACCGAGACCAAGGAGCAGATCCTCGGTCTGGCCGAGGTCAAGGACGTGTTCCGATCGTCCAAGCTTGGCGCGATCGCCGGCTGCCTGGTGGTCGAAGGCGTGGTCAAGCGGGCCAACCCGATCCGCGTGTTGCGTGACAACGTGGTGGTCTTCGAAGGCGAACTGGAATCGCTGCGGCGGTTCAAGGACGACGTCTCGGAAGTCCAGGCCGGCACCGAGTGCGGCATTGGCGTCAAGCAGTACAACGACGTCAAGGTCGGCGATCAGATCGAGTGCTTCGAGCGCGTTGAAGTTCAGCGGACCCTCGAGTGATGTCGGGTCCGCGTTCCGAACGCGTCGCCGGACTGCTGCGGCGCGAACTTGCCGATATTCTTCAGCGCTCGTTCGAATACGAGCTGCCGCCTGGTCTGATCAGCCTGACCGACGTCGAGGTCGCCCGCGACCTGAGCCACGCCAAGGTCTACGTCGCCGTGCTCGAGATCGAGCAGGCGCCGGAGATCATCGCCTTCCTCAATGAACACGCCGGCCAGGTCCGGCACGAGCTGGGCCAGCGGATTCGGCTTCGCCTGACCCCGGCGCTGAAGTTCATTCACGACACCTCGTCGGAGTCGGGCCAGCGCATCGAACAGTTGCTGGCCGCCGCGCGCAAGCCGCGCAGCTGAGCGCCCGGGAGGCCAGGGCTGACGGGGCCAGATCTTGATCGATTCGGGCATTCTTCTGCTGGACAAGCCGGTGGGCCTGAGCTCCAACGCGGCGCTGGGTCGGACAAAGCGCCTGCTCGGTATCCGCAAGGCCGGCCACACCGGGACGCTGGATCCGCTGGCCTCCGGTCTGCTGGTCCTGTGCTTCGGCGAGGCGACCAAGGTGGCCGGTTATCTGCTCGACGGCGACAAGACCTACCTGGCCGAAGTCCGCCTGGGGATCACCACCGAGACCGATGACGCCGAGGGCGAGGCGACCGAACGCCGTCCCGTGCCGGCCCTCGACGATGAGGCCCTGGAGCCAGTCCTGGCCGGATTCCGAGGCGCGATCGAGCAGGTTCCACCGATGTATTCCGCGCTCAAGCGTGACGGCCAGCGCCTTTACCAGCTCGCCCGTCGCGGCGAGGTCGTGGATCGTCCGCCCCGTGCGGTGACGATTCACGAACTCAGCCTGCTGGGCCACGGGGCGGATTGGCTGAGTCTTCGGGTGCGCTGCTCCAAGGGCACCTACATTCGCTCGCTGGCCCGTGACCTGGGTGAACGGCTGGGCTGTGGTGCGCACCTGAGCGCGCTGCGCAGGACCCGAAGCGATCCGTTCGATCTCACCGACGCCATCGCGCTGGAAGCGCTGGAGGCACTGGCGCCCGATGCTGCGCGCGCGCGCCTGCAGCCGGCGGACACCGCGCTCATGCACCTGCCGGCCGTGCAACTTCGCGCAGAGCAGGCGCAGCACTTGCTCATGGGCCAGCGCTTGTCGTCGATCACGGACGCGGAAGCGGAAGAACTGGTGCGTATCTACGGCCCGCAAGGCTTTCTCGGCATCGGCCAGGCCGATGGTCGCGGCGGGCTGAAGCCGAAACGGCTGTTCCGGATTCCGGCCGGCTGAGCGCGGCCGGCGGCGCTCAGCCCGAGCGGCCCAGCCGGGCGCGAATCCCCTCGGTCAGGTGCGGCTCGACGGCGTGGCGGATCGGGGTGACCAGCTTGAACGGCGCGGCGATGATGTGGCCGCTGTCGAGCCAGCGCTCGCCCCCGGCAATGTCCATGACCACGCCCCCGGCCTCCTGGACCAGCAAGGCGCCGGCGGCCACATCCCAGGGCTTGAGGTTGAGCTCCCAGTAGCCGTCCAGGCGCCCGCAGGCCACGTAGGCCAGGTCCAGCGAGGCCGCGCCGGCCCGGCGGACATCCTCGATCTTGTCGAACAGCGCATCGAACATGCCCTGGTAGGGCGTCATCAGGCGGCGGGCCCGAAACGGAAACGCCGTCCCCAGGACGGCGCCGGACAGGTCCCGTCGACCCGAGACACGGATTCGCTGATCGTTCAGGAAGGCGCCCTCGCCGCGGCTGGCGGTGAACATCTCGTCCCGGACCGGATCGTAGATCACGCCGTGCTCGATCCGGTCCTTGATCTTCAAGGCAATGGAGACGGCGTAATGGGGGATTCCGCGCAGGTAATTGCTGGTCCCGTCGATCGGATCGATGATCCAGAGATGGTCGCTGTCCCCGGTCTGCCCGCTTTCCTCGCCGAGAATCGAGTGGTCGCGGTGCAGGCGCAGCACGTGCTCGCGGATGACCTGCTCGCAGGCCCGGTCAACGTCGCTGACGTAATCGTGCCGCGCCTTGCGCTCGACCGGAATGCTGTCGAGCCGGTCGCGGTACTTGCGCATCAGCCCGCCGGCCTTGCGGGCGGCTTCCGAGGCGATGTTGACGAAGGGATTGGACACGAGGGTGCTCTTGAAGGACTGGGATAAACCGCTATGCTAGCAGAACCCCAGTTTCACTCCCCGACCGAACAGGGCAAATACCGCAGGATCGCCGCCCGGGCTTCGGGTCCTGCGGTAGCATCATCTCATGGTCCAGAAGCGTTGGGTGCAAATCTTGTTGCGCGGGCTGATGGGTGGACGGGACGCTTGCGGTTCGATGCCTCGCCTCGGTCGCGACGCGTCGGTGTTTCGGACGGTGCCGCTTGCCGGCCAGACAATGGCGGCAGGTCTGGTCTGTCTTGCGCTGGCCGGCCCGTTTCCGGCCCTTGCCCGCGACGACGCGGCGACCGAAACACAACGCCTTTCTCTGCAGCAGGCCCTGGAGCGCGCCCGGGCCGAGAACAGTGAGCTGCTCGCGCGCCGGGCCCGGCAGGCGCAGGCCGACGCGGTCAAGACCCAGACGCGCCAGGGATTCCTGCCCACCGTGTCCGCGGACGCCAGCTACCTTCGATTCGACACCTCGTTGCTCGACGATATCCCGACCCTGGATTCGCTTTTTCCTCCCGTACTGGCCCGGCGTGACCTGGGGCCGGTGGATGGTCAGGTCTTCGGGCTGCAAGTAGTCCAGCCGCTGGTCAATGTGGGCGCCTGGAACGCCCGGCGTCAGGCCGATGCGCAGGTCGATGCCGCCGAGCGGGTGCTCGGAAGGGCCGAGGACGAAGTTGCCCTGGCCGTGGTTCAGGCTTATTTCGGGGCGCGGACGGCGGCACGGCAGGTGATTGCCGAACAACGCGGGCTGGTGACCGCTGAACGCGCGCTGAAGCAGGCCGAAGGTGCGTTCCAGGAAGGGCTGGTGGCCCCGGTTGACGTGCTCAGTGCCCGTTCTCGGGTCTCCGAAATGAATGCCCGGGTCGCCCTGGCCGAGAGTCGTGTTGTCGCGGCGGAGGAGCAACTGCGTCGGATCATCGGTCTCGACGATGCGCCGGACTTCGAACTGGTCGACCCCGTTCCTGAACCGTCGCGCAACATCCCCGACCTGCCCGAGCCTGCGCGGCTCGATGACCGGGACGACCTCCGGGCGCTGCAGGCTCGCCTGCGCGCAACGGAGTATGCGGTCCGCCGGGCCCGAGCGGCCTTCGTGCCCGATGTCAACCTGCTCGGACGCTATCAGAAGATCGACGGCAGTCAGCCGCTCAGCTTCAGTGAAAGCGGCTGGCTGGTCGGCGTCACGCTGCGCTGGACCCCGTTTGCCGGCTTTGCCCAGGCCGGCGCCCTGGATGAAGCCAGGGCTCGAGAGCAGGAAGCTCGGGCCGAACTGACTGATTTACGTCGACAAGCCCGCGTGGAAGCACGCAGCGCGCAGGCCGACTGGCAGGCGCAGGTCGCCGGCTGGGACCAGGCCGCGGCGGGGGTCGAGGACGCCGCCGCGGCGCTGGATCAGACGTTTGGCCGCTACGCCGAGGGCCTGGATGACATCACCGATCTGCTGCGCGCCCAGGCCGAGGATCTCGCTGCCCGTACCCGCGAAATCAATGCCCGGTTCAATGCAACGATTGCCGCCGAGCGATACCGCCTGGCCATCGGGGCGAGCAACCCGACGGAGGTATCCCCTTGAACGCTCGCGCTTTCCGAGCCCTTGGGGTGGCCGGGCTGGTTGTGGCCGCCTGTTTCCTGACAGCTTGCGAGGAGCACTCCCCCGCGGAGCGGTCGCGTGCCCCCGTCGAAGTCGAATTCCGCATTGTCGAAAGCGTCGAACAGGCCGCCACGGTCCAGGTTGC
>JAWLFD010000093.1:0-8742 GCA_041685745.1 Wenzhouxiangella sp. | reverse complement strand
CAGCACGACCCGCCCGGCGCCCAGGATCGTGCCCACGGCGGCCGTTCCGGCCAGCGCTTCATCGCCGTGGCCGTCGAGCAAAACAGCCATGCGGCGAAACACCGGCTCATCGTCGATGGCGTTGACCACCAGCACGTCGACCGCTTGCCCGCGCGCCCGGGCCAGGCGCGCGTGGGTCGGCTCGGCGCCGGGCCCCAGCCCGACCAGGCCGGCGGCCCGGATCGCGGCCAGCAGTTCATCGGCACCGGCGGTCGTCGGATCCAGCGCCCGGGCGGGGCGGCATTCCTGGGTGTCGCCGGGCAGCGGATCGAGGCGAATCGTGGCCACCGTGCCGCCGTCGTCATCGGCCTGGTCGGCGATCCGCACCACGCGCCCGGTCGCCGGGGCATGCAGCGCCACGCCGGACTCGTCGGCCGCCTCGGCCAGCACCTGGCCGCGCTCGACGTCCTGGCCCTCGCGCACCCGCGCGACCGCCGCCCGACCGGGGTGCTGGCGCAGCGGCAGGTACAGCGACGGGGCGAACGGCATCTGCCGACACGGCCCGACGACGGCGCCGCTGTCGGACTGCGGCAGCCGGATTCCGCCCGGGAACGCTGGTCGGAGACCGAACACGCGGTCCGGCCTCAGTTGAACGGCTCGGCGCGCTGAATCCAGCGCTGCAGGGCCGGATCGCCGGCATCACGCGGCAGTCCGGGATGAATGATCCCTTCCTTGCAGCGCTCGGCGGCCTTGACCAGGTCGCTGTACGGCCCCCCCTCGGGATTCTTGATTTCGGCCTTGCCGGCGCTGTTGTAGGCAAAGATCCCGGGGTTGATCGCGGTGCACTCGTCGCACGCCGAGCACGACTCGGTCTCGATCCACGGCGGCATGTACTCGCCCTGCTCGTCGCCGCCGGTCGGGGCCGGTGTCGCCGGCGCTTCGACCGGCGCCGGTGCGGCCGCGACCGCGTCCGCGCCGGACGTGCCTTCCTGGCCGGTCAGCTGCAGCAGCGACTGGCTCAGGCGGGCGATCATCTCGCCCCGGATCTGTTCGACCAGCGCCTCGCGCTCGGACGGGTCGGGTCCGGTCGGTGCGGCCAGGTCGCGCAGCAGGTGCCAGAAATCGCGCCGGTCCTCGCACGAGGCGACGATCGCATCGGCCACCAGCAGCCGGCCCGGCTCGCCGTCGGGCAGCAGGTGCCAGATGTAGGGGAACTTGCCCTCGCGGGCGTCCTGGTCGAGATCAAGATAATCGGCCAGCGGCAGCATGTCGTCGTGCCAGGCCTCTTTCGGGATGAACCGGAAGTGCTTGCGGAACCGCCCTTCGCTGGCGGCGAAATCGGCGAACGTCAGCGGCAGCTCCAGCTCGCGCTCGACCCCGTGGCGCCGGAAGCGCAGGGTGTAGCTGGGCCAGTCGGCGTCGGCGGCCGGGTTGCCGCTCAAGTCCAGACCGTCGGCCAGCCTGGGGCCGCGCCCGGGCATGTAGCGAAACAGCGGATAGGCCCGCGACTCGACCGCCAGTTTGGCCTGGGCGTGACCGGCGTCATCGGCAATGCCGTGCTCGGGCTGGCACGAGGTGTAGCAGTTGAACACCGCCGGGCGGCGCGCGCTTAAGCCCTCGATGAAGCCCTCGATCATGTGGCTGGGCTGGGCGATGGTGCTTTGCATGACGTAGCTGGTGCGATGGGCCATGGCCAGCAGGCCCATTTCCTTGCGCACCTCGCGCTTGCCCTGGCTGGCCGCGCCGAAGGTGGCCATGTCGGAGACCTGGCCGAAGTAGCCCGAAGTACAGGCCTGACCGCCGGTGTTGGAGTAGACCTGGGTGTCGAGCACCAGCACCTTCAGCGGCATCCCCGACATCAGCGCCCGCGACAGGTTCTGGAAGCCGATGTCGTACATCGCGCCATCGCCGCCGACCACCACCACCGGCGGACACAGCGCGTACTCGGCGTCGCTGAAATCGCGCCAGCCGAGTTGCTCAAGAGACTCGAGCTGCTCGGCCGAGACCGGCTCGCCGGCCAGCTCCAGCTCGGCCTCGCGGACGCTGCGGAAGCCCTCGGCCATCTTGGTCATGTGGCCTTCGAACACGCCCATGGCCAGCGACGGGCTGTCCTGGAACAGGTGGTTGGCCCACGGGAACGGATACGGGTTGTAGGGGAAGGTCGAGCCCCAGACCGATGAGCAGCCGGTGGCGTTGAGGATGCCCATGTTGGTCCGCCCGCGCCCGGTCACCCCGCCGGTGTAGCGCGCGCGCAGGGCTTCGAGATTGCGGATCAGCCCGGTGAGGCGGTTCAGCCAGGCGCGGTCGATGCTGGCCGCTTCCGGGTCGGCCCCGGTCGCGCGCCCGACCAGGTCGGTCACGCTCAGGCGCTCGCCCTCGCCGGCCAGGCCGTCGAGATGGGCCAGGTCGAGGCTGCCGACCAGGGCTTCGCGCACGCGCCGGCCGAGCCGGTCGATCAGCTCGTCGAGGCGCTCGACGTGGGCCTGCACGCGCGGCTGCATCAGGGCCTCGACGGTGGCGGTGAACAGCCGCACCACGGTCTTTTCCGAGCACCCCAGGCAGGCGCCGTCGCCGCTGGTGAAGGGCAGGTAGATTTCCTTTTTGAGCAGCATGTGGTCGAGCACGCCGATGGCCTGCTCCAGGTCGGTGATGCGAATGAAATCGTCATCGGTGCTGGGCAGGTCGCGCCACAGCGCCCAGCGCCGGCGCAGCTGGGCCAGCGACTCGCCGGTCTGCGGCACCTGCTCCAGGGCACCGTCCTCGCACACCGCCACGCACTCCGCGCAGCCCTTGCAGGTCTCGGGATTGACGGTGATGCTGAGCAGGCCGCCGCTGCCGGCGTTCTTGCCCTCGCGCTGGGCGTAGAACGGCCGGGTCAGGGCCCACTGGAAATCCCCCAGGGCGTCTTCAAGCCAGCCGAACTCGGTCTTGAGCCGGGCGCGGTCGTCGGTATCGGCGGTGGCCTCGAGCTGGGCCTCCATGGCCTCCGAGATCAGCCCGCGGGCGGCGGTGCCGGCCCCGGCCTGGTCGAACAGTTCGCGCGCTCGCACCTCGAGCCGGCCGATGGCCCGCGGCAGGCTTTTCGGCTCGTGGCCGGCCTTGCGGACCCGCTCCATGGCGGTCGAGAGGATTTCGCCCAGGCTGTTGACCAGCCCCGGAATGGCGGTATCGGGGCACACCGTCCAGCACTTGCCGCAGGCGGTGCAGTTTTCCGGGATCCAGATCGGGTGGCCGTTGCGGATGCCGCTCATGTCGCGAAACAGGGCGGTCGAGGCCGGCACCGCGCTCAGCGCCATGAACGGGTCGGCGAGGTTGTCGTTGCCCATGCCGCGCGCGTACAGGCTGCCGGTATCGGACCAGAAGCGCTGGATGTCGCTGAGCGGCGCCTGGCTGGCCGGCAGGCCCCTGACCGTGATCGGGACGGGGGGCGCGCCGCGGCCCGGTGCCTCCTCGGCCGGCAGCGCGAAATCGGTGACTTCGCGCAACTCGTCGTAGCCGCGCCGGATGACGCGCAGGTTGTCCTCGACCACGCGCGCGCCGCGGGCGCCGAACTTCTTGCCCAGGCGTTCGCGCATCGACTCGATCAGTCGTTCCTCGTCCAGGCCGTGCTCGGCGAGCAGTCCGGTGGCGGCAAAGAACGCGCCCTGGAAGGCGATGCCCTGCATGCGCAGCTCCAGGTCCGGGTCGGTGGACTCCTCGCGGGCGATGCGGAAGGCGTCGAGAAAGCACAGCCTGATCGAGCGGGCGACGAACTGCCGGCGGTAGTGCTCGGGAATCTGCTGCCAGGCCAGTTCCGGGGTGGCGGCGTCGGACTGGATGATGAACAGCCCGCCCTCGCGCAGGCCGGCCAGGGCGTTGCTGTGGCCGAACACGTTCGGGTCGGGCGACAGGACCACGTCGACGTGGTGATACTCGCCGTTGATCCGGATCTTTTCCGGCGCGCAGGCCAGGTAGAAGGTGGTCGGCTGGCCCTTCTTTTCCGAGCCGTACTTGGGGTTGGCCTTGATGTGCCAGCCGAGCAGGTCGAACAGGGTCGTGGCCAGGTGCTTGCCGGTGGTGATCGCGCCCCAGCCGCCGATCGAGTGCATGCGCACGGTCACGCACTGCTCGGGCATCAGGTTCGGGTTCTCGCTGCCGCGGATCACCCGCTGGGCCAGGTCCGGGTAGTCGCGCACCAGGCGCTCCTGGCGGATCTGCTCTTTGGGATGCAGCGGCTGGTCGCGCAGGAAATCGATGCTGAGGTAGTACATGCGACGGCCCGCCCCGTCGGGCAGCATGTTTTCGACCGCGCCGATCAGGTCGCCGGGGCTCAAGTCGCGGCTGCCCAGGCCGAAGCAGGCGGTGTAGAGATCGGGCGCATCGGAAAGCGCCGGGTAGGCGTCCAGCCCGGGGTGGGCGGCGCGATCGGCGGCGCGTCCGTTTTCCAGGCACTTGCCCAGGGTGGCGCGGATTTCACGCGCCAGCGGCGGATCGACCGCCAGCGGCTGATCGACCCGCTCGAGCACGGTGACGCCGCGGCGACCGCGCAACAGCCGGCCGACGAGATCGGCCGGAAACGGCCGGAACATCACCAGGTCGACCACCCCGACCTTGAGCTGGCGGGTCCGGCGCAGGTAGTCGGCGACCGCCTCGGCGGTCGGCACCACGCTGCCCTGCCCGATCAGCAGGTAGTCGGCGTCTTCGACCCGGTGGCCGACCGCGCGCTGGTACCGGCGGCCGGTCAGCTCGGCGAACTCGGCCAGGGCCTGGTCGGCCAGCCCGGCCAACGGTTCGAAGAAAAACGGCCGCTGGGCGGCGACGCTTTGCATGTAGGCGTCCTGGTTCTGCACCACGCCGGACATCATCGGGTTGTCCACGGTCCACAGCTCCGGCACCCGCCGGCGGGTCTCGCCGAACAGCATGCGCTGGGCCGGCGTCGGGCACTCGATGATGTCTTCGGGCAGGCCGAGGTAGTCGGCGACCAGTTCGCGCTCGGGCAGCATCAGCGATTCGATCAGATGGGTGGTCAGGAACCCGTCCTGGGCGACGATGCCGGGGTTGAGCGCCAGTTCGGCCAGGCGGTGAGCGACCAGGTTGAGATCGGCCGCGGCCTGGGCGTCGCGGGCAAACAGCTGGAAAAAGCCGGTGTCGTCGACGCAGTGGTAGTCGTCGTGACCGGCGTGCACGTTCAGGGTTGCCTTGGTGATCGCCCGGCAGCCCATGTTGAGAACGTAGGTCAGGCGCTTGCCCACGGCCGCGTACAGCGACTCGTGCATGTAGGCCACGCCCTGGCCGGAGGAGAAATTGGCCGAGCGCAGCCCGGTCATGGCCAGGCCGGCGGTCACGGCGGCGGCGGCATGCTCGCCCTCGGGCTCGATGAAGATCAGCGGCCGGTCGGCGATGTTGCGGTAACCGGCCGAGGCCGCCTCGGCCCAGCCCTCGCCCATCTGGGTCGACGGGGTGATCGGGTAGGCCCCGGCAGCGTCGCTGCCGTCGCGTTCGACCGAAACCACGGCGCTGTTGCCGTCCATGGCCGCGCGCCGGCCGGGGAAGCGGACTTGGGGTGCTGGCTGTTTGCGGGCGGCTTGGGTCATGGCGATGTCCTGTCGTTGGTATTGTCTTGTCGAGTCATGCAGTCTGCCGGCGGCCGCGCAGGCCGACGGGCAGGCGGGCGCGGGCGCCGAGCTCGGGTTTGCCGTGCTCGAACCAGACGATGGCGCCGGTCGGGCAACGGTCGATGGCCGCACGCGGCGGCCGGCCGGTCGCCGCCGGCTTCAGCCGCGGCAGATTGTCTTCCAGGCGCAGCCAGTCGGGTGCGTCCTGGATGCAGCGCGCGCAGGCGGTACAGGCCACGCGGCAGGCGGCAAGCAGTTCGTTGCCGGCGAGCGGGTTGTTGCAGGCCACCCACAGCGGCTGGTCGGCCGGCACCACCTCGAACAGGTCTTTCGGGCAGGCGCGCACGCAGTCGCCGCAGGCGGTGCAAAGATCCTCGTCGACCACCGGCAGGCCGGCCGCAGTCAGCTCGATGGCGTCGTAATCGCACGAGCGCTCGCAGTCGCCCAGCCCCAGGCAGCCCCAGGCGCAGGCCTTGCCGCCGCCGGCAACCACGGCCGCGGCGGCACAGCTGGACGGGCCCTGGTATTGGCCCAGCGAGCGGGCCGTATTGCGATCGCCGGCGCAGGCCAGCCGGGCGACGCGGCGGCGCGCCTCGCCCACCGGCACGTCGAGGAAAGCCGCAATCCGCCGCTGGGCGGCGGCCGAACTGACCGAACAGCCCGCCGGTGACTCCTCGCCAGCCAGCAGCGCTTCGGCGAACGCGCGGCAACCCGGTCTGCCGCAGCCGCCGCAGTTGGTGCCGGGCAGCAAGGCTTCGAGCGTTTCCAGGCGCGGGTCTTCTTCCACCCGCAGCCAGCGACCGGCCAGCAGCAGAATGACCGAAAGGAAAATGGCCAGCGCCGCCAGCGCCAGACCGGCTGCCAGCGCCCCGGTCACGGGATCGGCCGCCGGGCAACCGTCCCGCCCGGGAATCGGATCAGGGTGGACGGACGAGGCGGTCGGTAAGCCATGCGCTCAATGTAACGAGCATCTGCGGTGCAACATTTGATGTTGCGCAAATACCACGACGTTTTCTTCGATTTCTCGCCGACCCGACCGGATCGGGCGTGACGCGATCAGGCCGAGGGCGCAGCGCGCCGCGGGCGAATCACGCCCTCCTGGGCCACGGATGCCACCAGCGCGCCGTCACGGGTGAAGATCTGACCGCGCGAAAAGCCGCGACCGCCGAAGCTCGACGGACTGTCGCAGGCATACAGCAGCCAGTCGTCGACCCGAAACGGCCGATGAAACCACAATGCGTGGTCGAGGCTGGCCATCTGCACGCGGCGGCTGCGGAAATCGAGCTCGTGCGGAAACGTGGCCGTGCCCAGCAGTTCGTAGTCGGAGACGTAGGTCAGCAGGTGACGATGCAGGGCCTCGTCGTCGGGCAGCGGCTCCCAGGCCTTCATCCACACGTGCTTGCGCGCCGGCCTCTTGCCTGGATCGATGAACTTCGGTGGCTCGACCGGGCGAAACTCGAACGGCGGCGAATGCATCAGCAGCCGGCGCATCTTCTCCGGCGCGTGCTCGGCCGCGGCCCGGCCCAGCTCGGTGCTGCTGGTCAAGCCTTCCGGCCCGGGCACCTCGGGCATCTCGGCCTGGTGCTCGTAGCCGTCCTCGTCGACGTGAAAAGACGCGGCCAGGTTGAGGATCGGGCGCCCGTGCTGGATCGCCACCACGCGACGGTTGGAATAGCTGGCGCCGTCGCGCGAGCGCTCGACCTGGTAGATGACCGGGTGATGGAAATCGCCCGGACGCAGAAAGTAGGCGTGCAGCGAATGCGGTCGGCGGCCGTCGACGGTCTGGTGCGCCGCCGACAGCGCCTGGCCGACGATCTGGCCGCCAAACACCTGGGGCGCGCCGATGTCGTGGCTGTCGCCGCGAAACAGGTTGTCGTCCAGCCGCTCGAGTTCGAGCAGATCGATGACGTCGTGCAGTCCGGAAGTCAAGAGCAGGTCTCGGTCAGGGTTGATGGGACAGGCAGTCTAACCAAGCCGGACCGGCCGGGGACGCCCGTGCTTGCGCAGCGAATTAGTGGCCGGGCCTGAGGTTCTTGCCGATCAGCCACCAGTTGACCGGCCAGGCGGCAATGAAACCGGCCGGGATCGCGGCCAGCAGGGAGTACCAGAACACCGGCTCGGCGATCGACATCGCGGTCATGCCGCCGAGCGCGTAGTCGATCCCGTTCATGGCGATTTCCATGACCGCGATCGAGACCACCTCGCCCAGCCAGATCGTGGCCAGGGCGCGCTTGAACGACATGCCGTGCCCGCGCATCAGCGGGATCACGGCCAGTCCCAGGCCGAACACGAACGCCAGCGTGACGGCCAGCGACAGCGTGAACCACAGGCCGATGCCCAGGGTCACGCCGATGGCCAGCCCCAGCACTTCCCCGATCGAACAGCCGAGCAGACAGTGCGCCGTGGCGTGCGTGGTGGTCTTGAAGCGCGAGGGCTTGTCGCCGTCGTGGGAATGGTCGTGCTGCTTGTCGTTCACCGCTGCTCCGGAATCCGTCTTCACCACCTTCAGCCTAACGCCGCGATCCCTGTCCCGCCCCGAATTCAGCCGAATCGACGTTCTTGCGGAACTACGCGCGCAACGGATGGAGGTGGATCGGGTGGTGCCGGACGCTGCGTCGGTGGTCGGTGGTCGGTGGTCGCAGATGGAGACGGATCGGGTGGTGCCGGACGCCCCGCCGCCTCCGACGGCATCGGTGTGGGTGGATGCGGATGGCGTGGTGGCTTTTGGGCGCATTTAGGTCTGGTGTCTGCCGCAGGTCGGGATCCGGTTTCGGCTGGACGCTGGTGCAGCGGATGATGGGCGGATAGTTGCGTGCCTGGTTCCGCTGCCGTCTGCGGTGGCGGGGCGTCCACCACCACCCGATCTGACAGGTTGGTGGAAAATTTTTTGGTCGCCGATTGGGGGGTGCCTGGACTCGATCCGGGACCTCAACCCCCACAAACCTCTCCGGCACCGAGTGCGGGATCCTGTTCCGAACCGGAGGGCGCGGAAGCCGGCACGCCCCATCCGCACGCCCGGCCAGGCGGCCAGGCAGTCAGCGCGCAGCCCGCCAGAACCCTCGCCAGCGCCATTTGCCCGGCACCCAGGCGCCACCAACCCAAGCCAAACCAACAGCAGCGTTCGCCCGGAGCGCCGGGACAGGATCACGTGCTCGGTGCCTGCCACCAG
>JAWLFD010000092.1:0-8853 GCA_041685745.1 Wenzhouxiangella sp. | reverse complement strand
GGTGCAAAACGGGTAATTTTCCGCCGCGATACCGGCCCGGGTCAGGCAGTTGAACAGGGTCGACTTGCCCACGTTCGGCAAACCGACGATTCCACACTGGAAGCCCACTATCGTTTTTCTCCTGTCTGCGAGTCGGTATCGGCCTCGACGGCATCCGGCGCCGCGGTGTGCAGCACCTGCAGGGCGCGCTCTGCATCGTCGTCCAGCAGAATCGGCACGACATCGATGGCGCGCTCGATCGCCTCGACCATGCGCCGCTCGTCCTGTGAGTCGGGCCGGCTGAGCACCCAGGGCGTGACCGCCTCGCGCACGCCGGGATGACCGATGCCGATGCGAAGACGCCAGAAACCCGGGTTACCCAGGTGAGCGAACAGGCTGCGCAGACCGTTGTGCCCGCCGTGACCGCCGCCGAACTTGAGCCGCACCGTTCCCGGGGGCAGATCGAGATCGTCGTAGGCAACCAGGACACGGTCGACCGGCACGCCGAAATAATCGATCGCAGCGCGCGCGGCCCGGCCCGAGTCATTCATGAAGGTGTCCGGTTTCAGACCGACCACGTCGACCGCACCCAGACGGGCTCTGCCGGCCTCGCCATGGAACTTGCGATCGGGCTTCAGGCCCAGCCCGATGCGACTGTCCAGCGCATCCATAAACCAGAACCCGGCGTTGTGCCGGGTTCTGGTGTACTTGCTGCCGGGGTTGCCCAGGCCGGCAATCAGCCAACGGGTGCTCACACCGGATGCAACCGAACGGCGATCGGCCTAGTCCTGCTTCTTCTCGTTTTCGGCATCCGCCTCGTCGGCCGCCTCATCGCCGGCACCGCTCTGCTCGTCGAGCTCCTCGGTTTCTTCGCCGATCGTCTCCACTTCGGGCGCGACATCGGCGGCCGCGTCGGCTTCTGCGGCGAGCTCACCGGTGCCCTGACCTTCGCGGATATAGATGGCCGCCACGACCGCCGAATCGTTGTCCTCCGACACACCGAGCGCCGGAATGCTCACCCCGGCCGGCAGCTGGATCTGGCTGAGCAACACGCTTTCGCCCGGCTCGAGGCCGGCCAGGTCGATCTCCAGGTACTCGGGCAGATTTTCCGGCGTGGCCGCAATCTCGACTTCCGTGATCTGGTGGGAAACCACCACCCCGGCCTGCCGTGCCGCCGGGGACTTTTCCTCGTTGACAAAATGCAGCGGCACGTCGATCCGAAGCTCCTGGCCGGCCGAAACCCGCAGAAAGTCAGCGTGCGTGATCAGCGGCTTGAACGGGTGGGTCTGGAGGTCTCGCAGTACCACCTGCTGGCGCTTGCCGTCGGCGACCACGATATCGAGTACCGAAGAACTGAAGGCCTCGTCCTCGGTGGCGCGGAGCAGGTAATTGTGGTCCACGATCAGGCTGACCGGCTCACGGTCACCGCCGTACAAAACAGCCGGGACTTTGCCCGTGCGACGCAGGCGGCGGCTCGCACCTTTCCCCACATCGACACGCAGTTCGGCCGAAATCTCGAAATTCTTGCTCATGGATGCACTCGCTTCGGTTGCAATAACCGGGTTCATTGACGTTTAAAAACCGATGCGCCCGCGACCAGGCCATCAGGACAGCCGGTCATTATAGCCCGGACGATCCAATGATGGAACCGTCTGAATCGTCTCCACGGCAAGCATGAAACCTTCCTGCTAGGATAGCGGTCGATATACGTGGTCCGGCTGAACCCGGCAAGGCCTGTGAGTACAGGCCGCTTTTACCGCTACCCACATCCAAAGGATTGGTTGACCGAAGATGAACGATCGAATGAGAACCGTTTCCATTCCCCGCAGCAGCGGAGCAGAAATCGACGAAGGTGCGCGCAAAGTGCTGCGCAACACCTGGAACCTGCTGGCCATGACGCTGCTGTTCAGCTCGTTCATGGCCTATCTGGCCATGGCCAACAACTGGCCCTACCCCGGCGTCGTGATCACGCTGGTCGGGTACTTCGGGCTGCTGTTTCTGACTTCGGCGCTGCGCAACTCGGCCTGGGGTCTGCTCAGCGTGTTCGCGCTGACCGGATTCATGGGCGCGACCTTCGGGCCGATTGTCAACAGCTACCTTGCGGTATTCAGCAACGGTCACGAGCTGGTGATTGCCGCCTTCGGAACGACGGCCGTGGCATTCGTCGGGCTTTCGGGCTACGCGATGGTCACGAAACGCGATTTCAGCTTCCTGGGACCGTTTCTTTTCGTGGGTATTCTGGTCGCCTTCCTCGCCGGTCTGGGCGCGATCTTTTTCCAGATGAGCGCTCTGGGGCTGGCCGTTTCTGCCATGTTCGCCCTGCTGATGTGCGGGTTGATCCTGTACCAGACCCAGCAGATCGTGCGCGGCGGCGAGCGTAACTACATCATGGCGACCGTGACCCTGTTCGTGTCCATCTTCAACCTGTTTTCCAGCCTGCTCCACCTGTTCGGCTTCTTCATGGGAGAAGAGTGACGCGGCCAGGCCGCGGCTGGATCAACGCCGCCCGGCACCGGCTCGGTGCCGGTCATCACCTGCAGCGAATTCATGAAGGGCCGTTGAGGGCAACCCGGCGCGGAATGAAACCCTCGATCAGCAACAGGACGACCCCGATCACTATGACGCTGTCGGCGACGTTGAACGCCGGCCAGTGCCAGCCCTGGTAGTGGATGTCGATGAAATCGACCACGTAGCCCAGCCGGATTCGGTCGATCATGTTGCCCAGCGCCCCGCCCAGCACCAGCGCCAGCGAGACGGGCAGCAGACGCGACCTATCGGGCAGGCTTTTGAGCCAGAACAGCAACACACCGCTGACCAGAATCGCAACGGCGGTGAAAAACCAGCGCTGCCAGCCGCCGGCGCCGGCCAGGAAACTGAAAGCCGCGCCATCGTTATGGGCCAGCGTCAGGTTGAGCCAGTCGGTGACCACCCGGGGACGATAAAGCTCCAGCGTCTGCGTGGCCAGGTGCTTGGTCCAAAGGTCAAGCGCCACCAGCACGCCGGCCAGCCCCAGCCACAGGAAATACCTGGGCCAGCCCATGCCCTCCGAGGCGCTCAAGCCCAGCTCCTGGTCTCGGCCTGCCCGCTGATATTGCCGACACACCGACCGCACAGCTCGGGATGGTCGGGATCCCGACCGACGCTGTCGCGGTGGTGCCAGCAGCGAACGCACTTGGCGTGGTCGCTGGCACGCACTGCAAACTTCAGCGTCCGGCCGTCGATCGTGGCGTGGCCGGCCTCGCTCTCCACGGTGCCGATGCGGACGTCGGACGAGATGAAGAAAAACCGCAGCTCGTCACCGATGCGGGCCAGGTCTTCGGCCAGCTGGCCATCGGTCTGAAGCGTGATCTCCGCGGCCAGCGATGAGCCGATGGCCTTGGATCTGCGCAGTTCTTCCAGGCGCGGGCCGACCACTTCACGCACCGAGCGCAGGCGGGCCCAGAACTCGCGCTCTCCGGCCGACATCTCGACGAGACCGTCGTACCAGGTTGCCAGCATCACCGAGTCCGCCCGTTCCCCCTGCATCTCGGCCCAGATTTCCTCGGCGGTAAAGCAGCACAGCGGGGCCAGCCAGCGCACCAGAGCCTCGAGGATATGCTGCATGGCCGTCTGCGCCGAACGACGGGCCGGATGGTCGGCCGGCAGGGTGTAGAGGCGATCCTTGATGATGTCGAGGTAGAAGGCACCCAGATCCACGCTGCAGAAATGGTGCAGGCGCTGGTAGATGGAAAAGAAGCGGTAGTTGGCGTAAGCCTCGGTGATCTCGCCCTGCAGGCGGGCGGCCAGGTCGACGGCATAGCGGTCCAGCGGCAATAGCCGATCGACCGGCACGGCATGGGCGGCCGGGTCGAAGCCGTCGAGGTTGCCGAGCAGGAAGCGGGCGGTGTTGCGGATGCGACGGTAGGCGTCGGCGACGCGCTTGAGGATTTCGTCGGAAACCGTCATTTCCTGGCGGTAGTCGGCCGCGGCGACCCACAGCCTGAGGATATCGGCGCCCAGCGAGTTCATGATCTGCTGCGGCGCAATCACGTTGCCCTGTGACTTCGACATCTTGCGACCCTCGGCATCGACCGTGAAGCCGTGGGTGAGCACCTGGCGGTAAGGCGCGTTGCCGTGCATGGCCACCGAGGTCAGCAGCGAGGACTGGAACCAGCCGCGGTGCTGGTCCGAGCCTTCCAGATACAGGTCGGCCGGCCGGCCCAGGCGATCGTCCTGCTCGAGTACGCAGTAATGGGTCACACCGGAGTCGAACCAGACATCCAGAATGTCGCTGACCGGCTCGTAGCGCTCGGGATCGGCACCCAGGCGCTCGACAATGCCGGGGCGATACCAGGCATCCACACCCTCGCGCTCAACGATGGCGGCCAGGCTACCCAGCAAACGCGGCGTGTCGGGGTGAGGCTGCTGGCTGTCGCGATCGATCAGCAGACCCAGCGGCACCCCCCAGGTGCGCTGGCGGGAGATGCACCAGTCGGGCCGAGTCTCGATCATGCCGCGGATTCTCGCCTTGCCCCAGTCCGGTACCCAGCGGACCCGGTCGATTTCGGTCAGGGCGTCGGCGCGCAAACCGGCCTGGTCCATGGAGATGAACCACTGCGGCGTGGTGCGGAAAGCGGTCGGAGTCTTGTGGCGCCAGCAATGCGGATAGCTGTGCTCAAATTTCTCGGCGTGCAGCAGACTGCCGTTGGCGCGCATGTGATCGACCAGGACATCGTTGGCCGCCCAGACGAAATGACCGGCCACCAGCGGCGTGTCTTCGATGAAAATCCCGCGCCCGTCGACCGGGTTGTAGACCTCCAGGTCATAGTGCCGCCCGACCTCGAAGTCTTCCTGACCGTGGCCCGGTGCGGTATGCACGGCGCCGGTTCCGGTTTCGGTCGTGACGTGCTCGCCGAGAATCACCGGCACTTCGACCCCGTTGTAGGGATGGGCCAGGCGCAGGTGCTCCAGTGCCGCCCCGGGCACCCGGGCCAGCACTTCGACAGCCTCCAGCCCAAGACGGGCGCAAACCGTCTCGCGCAGCTCGGCCGCGACCACCAGTTCGACCGCGCGACTGCCCTGTCGAGCGCGCACCAGTTCATAGTCCAGCTCGGCGTTCAGGCAGACCGCGCGATTGGCCGGAATCGTCCATGGCGTGGTCGTCCAGATGATCACGCCGGCGCCGGGCTGAAGACCCTGCACGCCGAAGCACTCGGCCAGCGCCCTTTCATCGACCGCCGGGAACAGCACATCGATCGCAGTCGAGACCTTGTCCTGGTACTCGATTTCGGCTTCGGCCAGCGCCGAACCGCAGTCGAAACACCAGTGCACCGGCTTGACGCCGCGCTTCAGGTGACCGCGCTCGACGATTCTGGCCAGCGCTCGCAGCATGTTGGCCTCGTAGCTGAAATCGCGCGTGGCATAGCGGTTGGCCCAGTCGCCCAGACCACCGAGACGCTGAAAATCGGTCGACTGATTCTCTATCTGGCGGTCGGCATATTCCCGGCACTTCTGACGGAAAGTTTCAGCATCGACCTTGTGCCCGACCTTGCCAACCTTCTTCTCGACCTGCAGTTCGATCGGCAGACCGTGACAATCCCAGCCCGGCACGTAGGGTGCCCGGTAGCCGGCCAGCAGCGCCGATCGAACGACAATGTCCTTGAGAATCTTGTTGACCGCGTGCCCGATATGGATGTCGCCGTTGGCGTACGGCGGGCCATCGTGCAGCACGAAACCGGGTCGATCGCCCGTCGCTGCCTCGATTCGCTCATACAGCGCGCCATCCTGCCACTCCTTGAGCATCTTGGGCTCGCGGGCCGCCAGCGAGGCCTTCATCGGAAAGGCGGTTCGCGGCAGGTTGATCGTGTCTTTGTAATCCATGGATTGGGCTCGAGGTTCTGATTAAGGATTCAGGAAACAGCGGCGGCTTCGGTCAGAACCCGGCGGGCAAGCGCCGCATCCACCTGCATTTGCCGGGTCAAGTCGGCCAGGCTGGAAAAATTCTCTTCGCCGCGCAGGCGGTGACGAAACTCGACTTCCAGCGACCGCCCGTACAGGTTGCCATCGTAATCGAACAAGTGTGCCTCAAGAAGCCATTCGCTGCCGTTCACCGTTGGCCTGCACCCCAGATTGGCCACGCCCGGATGATTGTCCAGCCCCGGCCCGTGAACGCGAACCGCAAACACGCCCTCCAGTGCCGGCGGCGTGGGCGGGCGCAGGTTGACGGTCGGAAACCCCAGCGTGCGGCCGAGTTGCTGGCCGCGCAGCACCCGCCCGCCCAGCGAATAAGCCCGGCCCAGCAGGCCGGCTGCCGCGTCCAACTCCCCGGATGCGAGCAGCCGCCGGATTCGGCTCGAAGAAATCTTTTCCCCCTCCCGGCGGACCGGCTCGATGATCTCGACGCCAAAACCCAGGCGCTGCCCGAGCCTGGACAGCTGGTCCACATCGCCAGCCGCGCGTGCGCCGAATCGGAAATCCGCCCCGACCACGACGTGGCGGGCGCCGGCGGCAGCCACCACCACCTCGCGCGCGAACTCATCGGGTGTCAGCGCGGCGAAGGCTTGATCAAATCGGGGCATGAACATCCGCTCAATCCCCAGCCGTCGGCAGCAGCGGATGCGGTCGCCCACGTCCATCAGCCGCGGAACCGGGGCATCAGGCCGAAACAACGTCGCCGGCAACGGCTCGAAACACATCAGCGCCGGTACCAGTTGCGGCGCCCGATCGACGACCGCGGCGATCAGCGCCTGGTGCCCCCGGTGCAGCCCATCGAAATTGCCGATGGTCAGGGCGACCGGCTCGCCAACCTGGGCGCGGGGATGAAGGGTTCGTATAAGGTCCATGGCAGGGCCGAAATTCTACCGGGTTTGGCGACAATAAAAGCCAGCGCATCTTGACCGGGCCGGCGGGCCGATCAAGGGGTTTTCTCAGACGGGGTCGTTTCGGTCACCGGCCTGGCCAAGTGCTCCGGTCGCATGCCCAGCGCCAGCAAGACCAGCGCATAGGCCATGGCACCAACCAGCACCGCCAGCGCAAGCCAACCCGCCCGGCCGCCCGGCCCGTTCGCGGCCAGCACTGCGCTATCTGGGATCACCCAGGCCACCACCAGCATCATCCCCAGACAGGCCGGCACCACCTGGCCCAGGCGGGCCCAGGGCAGCCGTGGCGCCAGCCCGGGATCGTCCAGGTTGCGCCACAGCAGTGTGGCGTTGAGCCAGGCCGAGGCGCTCGAGGCAAGCGCCAGGGCCACGTGCGCCCCGGGGTGGGCCGCCAGGGTCGGCAACAGTCCGGCCGAGAAGTCGCCGCCGGCCAGGTAATGAGTCAGGGCCAGCACGAACACGACATTGAGCAGCATGTTGGCGACCAGAGCCATGACGGCAATGCGCACCGGGGTGCGGGTGTCCTGGCGCGAATAATAGGCCGGCGCAAGAATCTTGACCCCGATGAAGGCCGGCAGCCCCAGGCAGTAAACCATCAGCGCCAGTGCGGCCATGCGCACGTCGGTCATCTCGAAAGCGCCGTAATGAAACAGGGTGACATTGACCGCTTCTGCCAGCACCGCCAGCCCACAAGCCGCCGGCAGCCCGATCACCACGCCCAGCAGCACCGCCCAGTCCAGCGTGGCTCGAAATTCTCCGATTCGCTTGCGCGCATGCAGCCCGGCCAGGCTCGGCAGGATCACGGTCGACAAGGCCACCCCGAACAGGCCGAGCGGAAACTCCATCAGGCGGTCGGCATAGTACAGCCAGCTCAAGGAGCCGGAAACAAGCAGTGATGCAATCAGCACATCCAGCAGCAAGTTGATCTGGGCCACCGAAGAACCGAACAGGGTCGGAACCATCAGACGCAGGATGCGGCGAACCCCGGGATGGGCGAAGCCGATTCTCGGCCGCGGCAGCACGCCGTGCCGGGCCAGCACCGGAAGCTGCACGGCCAGCTGCAGAATGCCGGCGGCCAGCACCCCCCAGGCCAGCGCCTTGACCGGCTCGGCGAAATAAGGGCTGAAGGCCACTGCCGCAACGATCAGCGAAATGTTCAGCAATGCCGGCGTCAGCGCCGGCAGGGCAAATCGGCCCAGCGTGTTGAGAATGCCGCCGGCCAGCGCGGTCATGGCAATCAACAGCAGGTAGGGAAAGGTCACCCGCAGCATGTCGGCGGCCAGTGCCAGCTGTTCCGGATCGTCCGCGAATCCGGGCGCAAACACCCGCACCACCCAGGGTGCGGCGGCCACCCCCAGCCCCGTCATCACCAGCAGCACCGCCAGCAGGCTGCCGGCCGTAGCATCGATCAGGGATTTCAGCTCGGCCTGGTTGCCGCGTTCGCGATACTCGGCCAGAACCGGCACGAAGGCCAGCGAAAACGAGCCTTCGGCAAACAGGCGGCGCAGAAAATTGGGAATCTTGAAGGCGACGAAGAACGCATCGGTCGCCGCGCTGGCGCCGAACCCGCGCGCGAGCACCACATCGCGGGCAAACCCGAGAATGCGCGAGACCAGGGTCATGGCGCCGAAATTGAAGGTGGATCGAAGCAGGCTCACCGGTCGAACCGGCCAGGCTGCGACGCAGCACTAGTCCTGTCTTGACTCCGACACCGTTCCATCAGACAATACTCTGCTTGCTTTTTTGACACCAGACCCAATCAGGAGTAATTCGTGGCCAATAGCGTTTCCGCCCGAAAACGGGCCCGCCAGGCCGAGCGCCACCGTCAGCGTAACGCTTCTCTTCGCTCGCACGTTCGGACCCGGATCAAAAGGGTCCTGCGAGCCATCGAGAGCGGCGACAAGGCCGCCGCAGAGGCGGCCTACAAGGACGCCGTGCCGGCAATCGACCGTTCCGTTTCGCAGGGCATTATGCACGCGAACAAGGCCGCCCGGCACAAGTCGCGGCTCAATCAGCA